>JBAXGN010000124.1 GCA_037139415.1 Verrucomicrobiota bacterium
CCCGCATCATCCGCCCCAAAATCATCAAGCCGGTCATCATCCGCGCCATCATCCGTGTTACCCCGAAACGGATTGGCCCGCGCCCCAAACCATCCCTCATCACCCAATACTTTCGCACTGCCCAGCGGTTCATGAACTTGGATCGGATGCTGTTTTCCAACAGCTTCGCCTACTGCCAGAACTCGTTGCGCCAGCTTCTGGCCACCTTCCCGCAACCAAACTGCACCACCCCCCACCCGGATGGACCAGCGGCGGCTACCGAAAACTCATCACAACTGTCTGTTTTACACCAACTTATAAAAATGACGTCCGTCGAAGCCACTTCCTGAAAATTTCATTTTTGGTACAGAAACGGTCCAGTTTTGGTCCAGTTTTCTATGTATTCTAACTCCTGCCTCCCAGCTCCTATCTCTTTCTTTATATTTTTCTGCCCGAAAATATTTCTGCAAAAGTTTTCTGGTCGTATTCGCGCCATACCCGTCATTCGCGGTCACGTTCTCCAGGGTCGGAATTCGGTTTTCGGATTTATTATTCGTGCATAATTTTATCACAATTCTCAAACTACACCGCTCACACCGGTGCAATTTTGGACTACTTTTGAAGTAGTTTTCGCAGACCCACTGATTTATTCAAATTCCAATGGGCTTTCAAAAAGTTATTCACGACATTTGACAGACGCCCGGCGGCTTGCAATAGTGCGCCCCGTTTGATTATGAACCATAATCCGCATATCGCAGTGGTCGGTGCCACGGGAGCCGTGGGCATCGAGATGATTAAGACCCTCGAGAAACGCAATTTCCCGGTGGGTAAGCTGACTTTATTGGCCTCGGCCCGCTCCGTGGGCAAGACGTTGACGTATCGCGGCCAGGATTGTGTCGTCACTGAACTCACTAAAGATTCGTTCAAGGGCATTGACATCGCGCTATTCAGTGCGGGCGGCTCCATTTCCAAGGAATTCGCCCCGCTGGCGGCCAAGGCAGGCTGTGTGGTGGTGGATAATTCCAGCGCGTTCCGCATGGATGACAGCGTTCCGCTGGTGGTGCCCGAGATCAATGCCGCCGATGTGAAATGGCACAAAGGCATTATCGCCAACCCGAATTGTACGACGGCCATCACCTTGATGGCGCTGTACCCGTTGCATGCCGCCTTTAACTGCAAGCGCATTTTTGCCTCCAGCTACCAGGCCGTGTCCGGTACCGGAGCCAAGGCCATTGAGGAACTTAAGCGGCAGGTGCAGCAGATTGTCAACGGCCAGCCGGTCACGACGGACGTTTACCCGTACCAGATCGCTTTCAACGTCCTGCCGCAGGTGGATTCCTTCCTGGGCACCGGCTATACGAAGGAAGAAATGAAGATGGAAAACGAGGGTCGCAAGATCATGCATCATCCCGGTTTCCGCGCCAGCGTTACCTGCGTGCGCGTGCCGGTGTACCGCTCGCATTCCGTCGCGGTCAGCGCCGAATTCGAGAAGCCGGTCACAGTGGACGCCGCGCGCGCAGTGCTGCTTAAGGCGCCGGGGCTGGATGTGTTGGATGATCCCGCCAACCGGAAATACCCGATGCCGCTGTACACCTCAGAAAAGTATAATTGCGAGGTCGGACGCATCCGCAAGGATTGCGCGCTGGATAACGGCCTGTGCTTCTGGGTATCCGGCGATCAGTTGCTCAAAGGAGCGGCGCTTAATGCGGTGCAGATTGCTGAGGAATTGATCAAGCTCTGAGCGGTTGGATAATTTTCACCAGCCATGGTTTCCACGGAAGCCATGGCTTTTTTCTTGGCCGGATCAACGCCGCGTCAAGCCTACCAGGCAACGCCCGCCAAACAGGCGCGGCCAGCGGGACAAGGCGGCGTCCAACCGGCGCATCCGGTTCAGCCCGGCGGCGGGGTAACAGGCCGGCTTGCTGTAGCCGCCAGATAGCAGGTAATGGAAGGCGCTGAACGCTTCCCGGTGAAAAATGGACCAACCTTCCGGCCAGCCGGGGATTTCCTGTTTGAAAAAGAGCCGGGTGGCATTGCCTTGCGCTGCGTAATAGGCGCGGGGAGGCGGCAGCGTGGTTGCCTGTTGGATGGGCTTTCGCAAGGCGACTGGTTCATGGTGCAACCAACCATAAACGGGATAACTGGCAGCGCTGATGAACGGCTCGAACAGAATGATCCGCCCCCCCGGACAAAGTGCCCGGTGCGCTTCCTTCAGGAAGGCGTTGGGCGCTTCCAAATGATGGAACACATCGAACGCCACCAAGTGGGACACCGCACCATCCGCGAACGGCAGTTCGTAGGCATCGCAGACCAGGTCCAGCCAGGGGTTGGGGAAAAGGTCGGTGGTGATGGCACCGGGCAGGTGGGTTTTCAAATTACCGATACCGGAACCGATTTCCACAATTTTACCGGGGATGCGCTGGTCAATAAGGCTCACAATCCGCCGGTAAAAGCCCGCATAAATTTCCTGCAATAGTGGCTTGTTCTGCCAATAGTGCAGGTTCTTTTGAATCTCGACCTGATGCTGTT
Source organism: Verrucomicrobiota bacterium (assembly GCA_037139415.1). Taxonomy (NCBI): domain Bacteria; kingdom Pseudomonadati; phylum Verrucomicrobiota; species Verrucomicrobiota bacterium. Next base: position 2,509 of record JBAXGN010000124.1, read on the forward strand.
CTAAATCCATGCAGCGGACAGAACGACGATGGTTGTTCGGGGGAATGGTGATGGTCGTTATTGCCTGGCCTCAAGGGGCAGTCATGGTGCCTAACACGGGACCGCCATCCTCGTAGCCACGCTGTTTGACGCGTTCCTCACGGCTGGGTAATGGGGCTTCCTTGGGACACAGGACGATGGGGAAACTTTGAACCGGGCTGCCCACTTGGATATCATAAATGACAAAGGGCGTGGGATAGGTCTTCGTTGGGTATTGGGTGGTATCTATGAGTACGATGCCAGCATCGGTGGTGGGAAACTGCACGCAATTAAAGACCGCGTTGCTGGTGGTGTAGCGCATCAGCGTGGCAGCGATGCCAGCTTCATTCGCCGTAGTGATCAGGTCCAGAGCGTAGTGTCGTCCGACAAACATGTTTTCCACGTAGGGGCGGTCCGCTTTTTTATAGGCCATGATAAACGTGCGCAGGTCAGCCCAAGACACGGGGGCCACCTTCTGTGCCGGAGCCGGGATGAAATATTTCTCCAGTCGGTTTTGGCTGGGAATATAATACCACTCGGTGAAGCCTTTGGCGGCATTCGTGTCATTGAGCCAGGCAATATATTCATCCAGGTTGGCTGGTGGATTGGCGGTGCTGGAAAGACGCAGGACGGGGGTGGGCATGCCCAGATAGCTTTCAGCGGGAGTTTTGTTGGTAGTTACGAGACCGGCAACCGCACATAACTCGTCAGGCACCAGCTTATTCGTAGACGTGGTAGGGGAGAGGCTGGTGTTGGTAGGGGGAGGTGGGGTTGGCACATAGCCGCCCGTCGGATCCAACCGAGCGCCGCTCAGGCTGAGCAAATTCGTGAGTGGAATGGTTTCCCGTGCGTCAATGGTATAGATCGTTATGCCATTGGTATCCCGGTCCAGCACAATGCCATTGCCCAGCACTCGGGGTTGGCGGGTGACGTAAAGAATCCAGGAATTAGTATCCAAGCCGAAAACCTGGCTGCCAACCAAAAGCGTCAGGATTGCCAAGCAGCCGCGTCGCAAGATGTTTTGTTGAAATTTCATAACGAACCTGCCCCTGGGAATTGTTGACCTTTCCAGGCATTCCATCCACGGATAACTGCTAACCGTTTCATATCAGTGTCATTAGAGTACACGACTTGGTTTGTTCATTCAAGCAAAACCAAAGCCACAAAATCAAAGCGCGGCAGCTTGAGGCGGCGCTAACTCGTTGCTGCTGGCAAGCTGCTATGGCACGCCGCCGCCTCCCGTTCCAAAAGCAACCGTTTCCAGCGCAGCCCCGCCGAAAATCCGCCCAGCTTGCCACCGGTGGTGATAACGCGGTGGCAGGGAATGAACAGCGGAATGGGGTTGGCGCCACACGCCGCGCCAACGGCCCGCGCTGCCTGCGGTGAACCAATCGCGCGGGCAATGGCCGCGTAGCTTTTGGTGGTTCCGGGTGGAATTTTTTGCAATTCCCGCCAGACGCGCTGTCGGAACGGTGTGGCAGCGGACAGATCCAGTGGCGGCAGTGCATCGGGAGTTTTGCCGTTAAGAATTTTTTGTAGCGCTGCGGTGGCCAGGCGCACTGTGTTTTTATCAACCGAAGACGCGTCGGCGTTGGTGATCGTTTTTTGATTTTGGACGGGAAATTCCAGACGGCAAACCCCTTGGGTGGTGCAGGCCATGATGAAAATGCCGTCTTCCGTGGCTACGGTTAAGGTTGGCAGGCTCATGTTTGTTCCCAAGGTTCGGGGGGTTAGTGGCGGCCCATGATCACGGCCAGGATACCCCACAGGGCAAGCGTAAACACGATAACCAGGGCGATAAACCGGTTGCGCGCCACCCGCTTTTCGTAACGCAGGGGGCGCAATCCTTGAATATTACCCGCTGCCAGGTAACTCACAAATTTCGGGTTGCTGGGTTCGGGACCGCGAAAATGGCTGAACAGCCGGCGAATCGCCTCGGCGAGATTGTATTTGCGCACGCCCAAGTCGTTGTATAGTTGCGGCTGGGGAATCGCCTCCATCGAGGGTACCGCCGGTTTGCGGGCGGCTTCAATGAACAGCGGTGCGGCGGGCGGACGGGAGGGCTGGGTGCTGCTGGTGGTGGCCGGTGGTTGGGGAATTGGTCGCGGGCGGGGTGGTGAATCCGGGGGATTCGTGTTATTGAGCTGTTTAATTTCCGCTTCCAGTTGCGCAATGCGCTGGTTCAGCGCCTTATTGCGCTCGGTGATCGGGTCCGGCTTTTTGCGGAAGAATGACATGGTCCTACTCATTTGCCGCGCAGTAATAAAACCACCAGGATTCCCAGGCCAGCCAGAGCAATCGGCCAGGTTAAAGCCAGGCCCAGACGGCACAGTTCCATAAAGTCCATCTCGGCCAGCCATCGGGCGTTGGACAACGCTGGTTTGTCGGGCGTGGCGAGCGCGGGGTTGGCGTCCGGGTTGGCGGTCAGAATGAGGTGCTTCAACTGGGCGCTGTTCCATTCCATGCGCGCATTTTCCAAGGCAGTGAGGCTGCGGGTGATTTCGTTTTGAAAATTGTCCTTGGTCCAATTTTCCTCAGAGATGGCCTGCACGTTTTGGATCGCGGTCTTGAGCCCGTTCAACGTTTTCGCCATCTGCTCCGCTTCTTGCCGGGAATCGAATTCGGCTTTTTCCAGCAAGCCGATGCCCCGGGTCAGGCATTGGATGACTTCCGTACGCCCGGTCTGCCACTCCGCCTGCCGTCGACGCGTTTCTTCCAACGCGACGCGCTCGCGCTCCAACTGCTCTTGTTCCTGGCGTAAACGCGCCAATTCCGATTGCACATCCGTCACCTTGGCATCCATGTCCTGGCGCGTGGGGGCGGCGGACGTGTTACGGCGGGCACCCTGAAATTCAGGATCCACAAAATCAGATGAATGCGACTCTAGCGACATGCGGATACTCTAATGCCGTTTTTTTGTTTTCGTCCAGTGATTTTGGGAATCTTTCCCCCTTGCATTCATGCTTTCGCCAAGGGTTGCAAGGCTACCCAACTCCAACTCACCTCAAACCTGCCTCACCTAAAAAATGATCACCTAACTCGCCGTCCGCAAGCCCGCCAACAGAAACCCTGAATCGCGCACTCTGCGCAGAAATCGCCCCTGTAGGGTTTGGCTTTCGTTGGCCCTCGCTTATTCGGTCTTCGGCTTTCGGAATTCGGTTTTCCAATTATATGTGCTTGGAATCGTCGTGGTCTTTCTGTGTGTACCCGCTTTCCTGGCGTTTGAAGTTTACTTCATTTTTCTTCACGTACGCCTGGAAGACATCGTCGGCGCTCATGCCCAACACCTGTGCCAGGCTGATGAGAAAATGAAAGAGGTCCACCACTTCCACCCGCGCATTTTGCTGGTCGAGCTTCTGATACTTCGCCCACCACTTCCACGGCACGCTATCGGTTAGCTCCGCGATTTCCTGGGACATGGCCCGGCAATAGTTCAGCACCCACTTGGTTTTTTCCTCGTCGGTCATGCCGGCGGTTTGGACGCCGATGCGCTCATTGAGCGCTTGTTGCATCCGGAATAATTCACGTAATTGATCAGGTTTTTCCATATTGAGTTTGGGTTAGAGCATGCCTTTGGTGCTCGGCAACTGGTTGGCGACGCGCGGATCGTGCTGGCAGGCAAAGTCCACCGCCTTGGCAAACGCTTTGAACAGCGCTTCCACCACATGATGCGGTTCCTCGCCGTAGAGCAATTCCAAATGCAGGTTGCAGCGCGCCTCGTTGGCAAAGCCTTGAAAGAATTCCCGGGCCAGCCCAAAGCGGAACGCACTGGACATGTCCTGGGTCTTCTCGGCGACGGTGATGCGCTTGAAGGGCAGTTTATCCATACCGCGCCAGACCAGGAATGGCCGATTGCTAAAGTCCACGACACAGCGCGCCAGGCACTCATCCATGGGCACAAACGCTTCGCCGCAGAACGGATTGCGCGGGTCAAAGCCCGCCCCGTAACGGCGGATGCCTTTCTTATCGCCCAACGCCTGCAATACCGCCTGTCCCAGCGCGATTCCGCAATCCTCGACCGTGTGGTGCGCGTCCACCGCCAGGTCGCCGTCGCAGCGCAATTGCAGATCCACGACCGCGTGTTTGGCGAACAGCGTGAGCATGTGATCAAAAAACGCAAGCCCGGTTTGGATTTCGGATTTACCCGTTCCATCCAGGTTCAAGCGCAGCTTGATCTGCGTTTCTTTGGTATCCCTTTTTATTTGTGCCTGACGTTTTGGCATGGCCCTAGTGAAGCGAAGTTTTGGGTGGATGTCGAACGGTTTTGCGAGCGAGCGATCAACTCTTGGCCATTTTTTCAATCAGGCCCGTGGTGGAACGGCCCGGCACGCCACCGAGTACCGCGACTTTGCCGCCCAGGCTTTCCACTAAGCGGCGCTCCTCCTGGTTGATGGTGTCAATCGTGTAATCGCCACCCTTCGCGTAAATGTCCGGCTGAACCAGCGTCAAGAGAGTACGGGCGTCGTATTCCGGGAACACATACACCCCATCCACGCTTTGGAGGGCGGCCAGTACCGTGGCCCTGTCGGATTCGGAGTTCACAGGTCGGCCGGCCCCCTTCAACTGGCGCACGGTGGCATCGGCGTTGACACCCACCAGCAGGGCGTCCCCCAGGTTTCTGGCGGCTTCAAGATAAGTCACATGCCCCAAGTGCAGTAGATCAAAGCAGCCATTGGTAACCACCAAACTCCGTCCGGCGGTCCGCAACGCGGCCCGCCACGGCGTCAATTGTTCCTTTGTCAAAACTTTAGCCCGAAAATTCATGAGGCAATCATTGGCTGGAATCAGCCTGCTTGGCAATGCCGGAGTGTGGTTTGATCTGCATTACCACACTCATTGTTTCTGACCGCCCAGTTTACAAAAATTGTCCGCTGTATTATTCTAAAAATGCGGCATCGCCCCCGCTTACGGATTACCAACTGGCGGTAATTGATAGAAGGGCGGCAAATACAGTTTGAGCGCCTCCAGGTCCACCCGCTGCGCAGCGGCAACTTCTCTGAGCAAATCAGCACGGGCACCGCGAAACGCCAGCAAGGGTGTGAAGAGCATGGGCGGCTGGACCGCCTCCAGTTTGCCAGCCCGGCGGCGATACAGCAGGTCTGGCGCCTGACTGCGGTTCCAACCCCAGAGTTCGCTGGCGGCGGTGGTGGAGGTTTCGATTGGTTGCCCGTTCAGGTCCACATAGCCAGCCACGGCAAATCCGGCATCCAGGGTGCGTTTGGCAAGATCGCGCAGGCAAAAGCCTTGGTTGACATAGGACAGTTGTCGCGCTTTGGCAAAGTGCGCATGCAGCAGATTGGTCCACATCTGCACTTTATTGGGCACAAACCAATCGCCCGAGGCAATGATTTTGGCTCCCATTTCCTCCAGCCGTTTGCGATCCGCCGTCAGGCTGGGAGCCCAAGGGACGCCCCATTCGATGGGACGCAATTCCAGGCATTGATGCAACCGCAGGGCGAGATAGGCCTGAAAGAGCGCGTTGACTCCCTGGTCTTGCAGGCGGTTGATACCATCCAGTACCCCCAGAAAGTTGTCGGTGCAGTTTGTGCCGCGGCGTCCATCGAAAATGGCAAGTTGATCAAACGCCGTACTTTCCCGGGAGCGACCCAGTTCGAGGATGCTACGGTTGATGGGCGACAGCACACTTTGTTTGAATTCCAGCACGTCAGCGCGTTCCTTTGGATTATAGACAAAACCGATTTTGTAACCGGCCCGATTGGTCCCCAATGGTGCCCGGGAATATACCGGCCAGTGATCGGAGCCATCGCGCATGACGATTTCATAGGCAAAGGTATTATTGACGTTTTCATCGTCTCTGAGTTGCACCAGCAGGCTGCGTTCGCGCGGTAATAATTCCGTTGGACGATGCACGTTGGATGGTCGGTTCAAGAACAGGTTCCAGGCCTCACTGTGGCCGGGCAAGAGCAATGGCCCCAACAGCAGTTGCACGGATGGGTTTAAGCTGGCGAGTTGGCCGGCGGCGCTAACCCCGGCTGGTGGTGCGAAAGCAGATTTTTGGTATTCACGCAGGGAAGCCAGGTAGTTGGTAATCGTGTTGGGAGAACGCCATACCGCCAGAATGCGTTCCCAACGTTCGACCTCCCGTGAAAAAATGGCCGCCTTGTTCTTTAACGTTTCCAGGGATGCGGTTGCTTCCGCAGAGGGCGCCAGCGCCGGAATCGGTGCGGTCGCCAGGTTTTGCGCCTCGGCCAGAAGTGGTGCCAGTTGGGTCAACGTGGTTTCCACTTCCGCTGGGGTACGCTCGTACTTCAGGCCGGCAGCCATGGTTTCAGCCACGCTGATCTGTTTGCGCAACGCTTCCCGCCGGATTTGCCGCTGTTGTTCAAGCCAGCTTGTCCAATGGTGTTCCATGGTTTGCAATCCGGACGCCAGTTGCGGTTTGAAATCCGGTGCGGCGGCGCTTGCCGTTTGGCGCGCTCGATCGTAGTTGGTCTGGATCTGCTGCGGAGACAGGCTGGTGAAGCCATCGGCGACGAGCTTGGCCAGTTGCGCTAGCGCGGCCTCGCAGTTGGTCTTGCGCTGATACTCCTGTTGCAAAAAAACAGCGGTCTGTTCGAGTGCCGTCCGCAAGCGCGATGACTCTGTCAGTGCCGCATTCTGCTGGCGGAGCTGCTCCAATAATTTTTCCGCCGCCACCACTTGGCGGGCGGTTCGCAGGGCGGCCAGTTCCTGGTCGTAATCCCGGACTTTATGTTGTTGGTATATCCATAGACCTACCACGATGGCCAATACCGTCAGAATTACCATCCCCACCAAGATGAAATTGCGGCGTTTGCGCTTCTCCTGGGCCTGCTGATCCTGCAGGTATTGGCGCGCTTTTTGCGTCCGGGCATTCAAATCGGTGGCGATGGGGCGGTGGAATTGTTCCAGCTCACGCCAGTGATGTTCCAATGTTTCCAGCCGATCATGCAATTCCTTGCTGGATGGCAAGGGGGCAGCCAACTGCGCCTGTTCGCACTGTTCCACCTGCTGTTGCAGCTTCTGGATTGCCCGCTCAAACTTGCGCTCCTCCGCGTCTTGAAGTTCACACGCCGCAATCCATTTTTCGCCGTCAGCGATGGCGTCGCTCGCCTCTGGCTCAAGCCGAACTGAGCACTCTTCTTGCAATGATTTCAATTGGCCCAGCAACTCTCCCGTACGCTGCCAATTTCCAGTCTCGCGGACCGCTTGCGCCTGGCTTAATAGGTCGCGACAGCGGAACTTTTGGGCCTGCTGCCACACGGCGCCGGACGGCGACAGTTCATAGTTGAGCGCTTCAATTTCCTGGGCTTGCTGGATGGTTTCCACCACTTGGTCTGCCGCCATGGTCTGGCGCAGTTTTTCCAGTCGGGCATTGAGGACCTTGCGCACGAGGCGGTCCTTTTCCTTGATGGCATTGGCATCTCCGGGGCTGCGCCGGATGATTTTTCGCAGCACGACCACGGCTTGTTCATCATTCTGCCGCATGATGGCGGCGCGGTAATCGCGGTACAACGGGTGGTCCTGGGAAAATCCCCGGCCATACGCCTCGCTGAGCAAACGGATGGACTTGCTGTCAAACGGTTCAACTGCCGGCAGCTCATTTTTTTTGCAATACTGCCGCCATTCGACCGCCTGCTGAAATGCCAGCCGGGTAATCATGTCCAGCAATGGTGGCGCGGCATCCGCCAATTGCAACGCCTGCTGTTCACTGCCCGCCGATAGCAGGGCCGTGCATTGTTCCAAGCGCCGGATAATGGCTTGGCACGCGGTGACATATTCCTGCGCCAATGCCAAACCCGAGGATTCCGGCCCTGGCTTTTGCAGCAGGTCCGTGATCCGTTTCACCAGACGCTCGGCTTCCAATAAGTTCATGGGCGGGGTACAGGTGGTTTACTTGAATTTGATGAGTTCCAAATAGAAGCTATCTGGCGCTTTGAGAAGCAGGCGGATTTCCTGGACGCGATCCAAATTATCCTGCGGTATCCGATCCAACCAACCGGATAAACGCTCGATGAGGTCAGCCTGCTCCCGTTCCAGTTCGCAACGTTGCAAGAACTTGTAGAAGTCGTTAAAATAGTCCTCATTGAACTTCTTTTCAAACTGGTCCAGCCATAGGCGCTTGGGAGCATCGCCAACGCGTTCTTTTTTTCGTGCAATACTTTCGCGAACCCGTTTACCGAGTTCTTTCAAATTGTCTGGTTTAATTGGGAGCAGTTTTTTAAACTCGGTCCCGCTTTCATTCAATACCCCGCTCAGGTAGTAAAGGTATGCTGGCGGATAACTCTTGGGTATTTTTTTATCGGCTTCATAGCAATGCCAAAAGCCTTGGGACATGATCCCGTCTTTCTCATGCAAAAGCCAGCCCAATGGATGGTCATACGGTTTGTGGCCTTCAATGAATTGGCTATTTTCTTCCTTCTGCCGGATGGTCTCCGCTAATTTCTTCTGTATCCCCAAGAGGGCGGCCTTGAAATTCAAATCCCCCTCCGGACGTTTTAATGAGTCTGCAGGCCAGCCTTTCCACAGCGAAGCAGAATCCATGATTGGAACGAGGGAAAATGACGCGGGCTGCGCTCCCAGAATGAAAATTGTATTTTCCACCCGCTGGCGCAGGTCGGGTTTGATAGATTGCATCACCTCAGGCTGATTCACTTCCAACCAAGCTTTGGACATGGCCACTGGTGGGGGCGATTTATCGTCGAATAAGAATACCAACCGGAATGAGGTGAAACTGTTATCGCGTCCGGCCGGTGGTTTGAGGACGATGGTTTGAAAATGTGCTGATAAATTGCCGAAGGGACTATACGTGACACTTTTTGCGGGGCCGTTGAGTTGGTACTGAAGCCTAAACCCACTCTCTCCCGAATCATTTTTAAGATCCAGAGTGTTATCCGTGTCCTGCGCTTCGCGCAGGTAGAGGGACATGCCATTTGGAGGATGCGCCATTTCCAGACGGTTGGCATAGAGCAGACACTCGACATTTTCGCGGTCGGGTTGGATTTTGCGCTCGGCGATGGCGGTGATTAAATCCAAGATGGCAGGTGCAGTAATCCCCGTGGGCTCTCCCTGCTTGGTGCGGATGATATAAGTCGCGTAGCCATCCAGCTTGGCCAATTCGCTGCGCTGTCGCGGCGGTTCCGTTTTTTTCTTGGTTGGCGGGTCGGGGAGGACGTCTGGCGGCTGATCCGTGATGGTAGCGGGATTGGTTGGTTGAGAGTGGTTGGTCGCTTGGGAATGAACGACTCGAGGGGCTTGTGGAGCCGACCTTGCGCTGTGTTTCTTGGACCACCAGCCCAGCAACAACAGTAGCAGTATTCCCCCCCCAATAATCGAAAGGATCATTGGCAGGCGTGATTCCTTTGGCCAGTTTGCCGGCACTTTGGCCGCCGTCGCCGCACGTTTGATCTGGGGTGGCAATGGGGCGGCGGGCTTATGAATGAAGGCGGTGTTGGAATTGACGGTGCCCGGTGTGGCGGAGGTGGGTATTGGTTGGTTGGGAAGTGCGGATGGTTTTGGCGGTGGTGGGGCGGCGGATGCCGCAGGTGCGGTCCAAACTTTGGGAGCAGGACGATTCCGCCCATTCCGGGCAACCTCGGCCCATTCATTGGCCGGCACGCGGATTGCGTCCGGGGCGGCTATCGGCAGATTCGTCACTCGCTGAGCCGTCTGCCAGCCGGGTGAGCCCGGCACGCAACCGCGCCAGACGAAATCTGCCGGGCTATCCTCCGCCTGCATGAAATTGGTAAACGGCACCAACCAACGATTGGTCGGCGACTTGAGATCGTGATCCAATAATTCCAGTGATTCCCCGTAGAGATCGAGTAGCCCTGGCTTGGGTTCGGCTGGTACCAACAGGTAGCACCCTTTCACGTGGGGTTCAATGACCAGCCCGGCTGCCCGTCCGGCATCACCCAGGCTGGCCCACGCTTTGGCCGGCAGGTTGACGCGCAAGGGCAGGGTGCCCAAGTTGCCGATTTCTGGCGGGAGAATGTGCCGGGGTTCTTCCCGCCATTCCTTTCGCCAACCATCCCAATGCTGAAACAAAATCACCGGGGAGGGGCGCCTGGCCAGTTCATCCGGAGCGAACACCAAGTGATGCGCGAGAAAATTGGTGCGATTGGTATAATCCAATCCGGCATCCTGGATGCGGGTCAGCACATGATATCGGGACCCGCGAATTTCAAGGATGCGATACGCACAAATGACGGGATGCACGATGCTCTTGCCCGCAGCCAGGGTGACTTCATGGTGGTAATAGCTCAATTGCTCCAACCGCTGCGTCAGGGATTCCGAGAGATCGGGGCTGCGTGCCACCGTTCCAAAACCGGACTGCCCGGCCTTCAGGGTGCGGGCGGCGCTGGTATAGATCAATTGCCAAGGCATCGTGTTACCCTCGGTTCACCTTTCCTGCGTGCGCTGGGCATGCGCACGTTAAGCCGAACGCCGCCCGCAGGGTTTTCCTCGCAGGGCGTCTGCGTCTGGCGTTTGAATATGGTTGGCTCATAGCTGGGATTAGGAAAATCCTAGGCATTGACCGCAGGCACCAAGTTGGGCACCACTTGGGATAATAACCAGATGGACGGTATTTCCACCATGATCGGCTTGAGCAGACGCGGATTTGGCGCAATGCCGCCCGCCGCAATTTTGGTGGGCGCGTGGCCAAATGCGCTGACTGGAAAATAAACCACATTGGAGCTGAAACTCTCCGCGTTGGCTACCACCATGGGGGCCAGTTCTTTCATCAGTTCGCGCACCCGCTCCGAGTTCTGCCGTAACACCGCGTAATCCAAGGCTCCGTTGGCGATCGGATTGGACAGCGGTTCGGAGCCCAGCAGTGGCAGCCATGCGTCGCATTTGCCGACTAAAACAGCCAAAGGGGTGGCAACCCGCTCATCCGCCCGCAGGTTGCGGAGTCGCTGCACCCGCACCCGCATTTCGGATAATAATACGTCCTGCTGATCTTGCAGCGGATGTTCCAATTGGGGATCGTCCTGGGTCGGGAGACGCTGGCGAAATTCGCTGCTGTTAAATGGATCGAATAAGTAAAAGATGCCGGAAGAACTCGCCACATGTTGCGCGCCCGGGGAGTTGGCAGAGTCTCGCCCTGGTTGAAAATGCTCGCCGGCATTGTCGTAAAAGATCACCGCGCAGCGATTATGGCTGTCATGAACCAGCGACGTCGCATAAATGAATGGCTTGGGTAACGCTACCGTGCGTCCGTAGCGGGGTAACCGCTCGTACATGGCGCCTTCGAGGTTGGTTTTAGCCAACATGGCCTGTTCCGGAGTGCTGGCATTGAACAAGGTATTCTTCATTTCGTTCAACAGGGCGTTTCCCGCCGGATCCGCGTCTTGAAAAACGACTTTGAAATCCTTGTACAAGCGCTCTGGCAACAGCTTGATTAATACGCTTAAATAGTACGACTTTCCCGAGGCGGCATCGCCCACGATGGAGAAAATATGATGTGGCGCATGCAAAAAACCCGGCGGCAACACGCGCCGGCAGTGCGGACAGGCCATATCCGTGCAGGGCAGGCGGAAGGCATCCAGTGCCTGACCGAGATTATTAAACTGGGTGGCCTGGAAGCGCAGTGGCGCCTCCGCGCCCAGTATCGGATCACCGCGCAAGGAGTCATGCACTGCCACGTGCATGATTTCACCCGTATCAAAGTGCAGCCAGCAAGTGGGGCAAGTCAGTTCGCCCGAACTTTCAACCGGACTGACGAAGATATTGGTGTCCGCCTCCGCCAGTTTTTCCGGTGCTGGCACCGGAAAATCACAGGGGGCCGATAGTTGAGGCGTGGGCGGTGAGGTGGCCGCAAGGATTTGCTCCAGAAAGAACCCCATGTTCGCCCCCCCAGGCATCGCAATGGTTCCCGGTGGATAATTCGCCTCCCGGCTGAACTGGCAGAGTTCTGTCAAGGGCCACGGCCCTTCCCAATTGTCCATGCCGGGCTGCTGCATGTACCATTGGTCGGCGGCCAACCCGTCTCGCCAGGTGTCCAAATCTTTTCCGCCCCGCAATAAGAGAAAACTGGATCCGATGATCAGCGAATACTCACCTTCCGCGAGTTCCACCGCCTCCTGGGGGGTCCCATTGAAGATCACCCGGGCGGACTGGTCGCGCTTGACCAGCGCCAGTCGTTTATTTTCCTGCAAACGAACCAACGCGCAGTGCCGGTCCGTCACCTCTTTCCCCTCCAAACGCAAATCCACGTCGGTGGCGTTGCCAATTTCAAATGGTAATTTTTCGACACTGGACCAGGATCCAGTGACACAATCAAACAGCGCCCAGCGTTCTTTTGAGAAAAAACCCATATTTAAATCAATGGCTCGTGGCTGACAGCCTATGGATACCGCGCCCAATTGGAAGCCAAAAGTTCACCTTGACATCAATCCGGGTGGGCATAGGCTGGCGGGGAATGAATGCGCCTGAAAACGATGCCGTGGCTGCCGGGAATTTGTCTAAATTCGCGGGGGTCGCGTATTCTACATTTGGTGGTGGATTTCCCCTGTCCAAACACGCGCTTTGCAAGCCTCGTTGACCGCTGGTTTTTCAAGGGGCATGAACGTTTTAACTTTAATCTCCGCAACTCGCTAATACTTTGAATACCAACGCATATCGCCACGTATTTCCAGATTTATTTATGCAAAAACTATCCGCTACGATCGCCGGTGCGCTGCCATCGCGCCTGGCCTTGGCCGCGCTTCTGTTAATCGGCCTGATGGGTTTGCCAGTTTGTGCTGATTTGGGAAACGCCTTGAATGCGTCGAACCTCGTGTGGAGCACGGGGGGGGCGGCTGGTTGGTATCCCCAAACCACCAATACCCACGATGGCGTGGCTGCCGTTCAGAGCGGCAGCATCTTGGATAATCAGGAGTCTTGGCTGGAAACCACGGTTACCAATGCTGGTATCCTCACATTTTGGTGGATGGTTTCTTCGGAAACGGATTACGACTTCTTGGAATTTTATCTGGATGGCTCGTTGACCAACCGTATTTCAGGTGTCGCACCTTGGCAGCAGCAAGCCTATTCGCTGGGGGCGGGGGTTCACACGCTGCACTGGCGTTATGTCAAGGACGCCGGTGGAAGTTTCGGTGCCGATGCTGCTTGGTTGGATCAACTTAGCTTTTTGCCCGAGTCGGGCTCGCCCGTGATCGCCATGCAACCGGTTGGCCTCACAAACCTTGCCGGCACAGTGGCCACCTTCAGGGTGGTCGCTAGTGGTGGTGCGCCGCTGACTTATCAATGGCTCAAATACGTATCGCCGACGCTTGGTGGAAATCCTAGTGGAAGCGCCATTGTTCGCGGGCCCATTGCATATATTTTCGGTGCTACGAATAGCACCCTCATGTTGAGTAACCTGAGTAAAGCCGATAACGCTGCGTATAGCGTGGTGATCGCAAATAGCCAAGGCAGTGTGACCAGCGCGACGGCAGTGCTTACGGTGAGCGATCCAGCCATTACTCTGCAACCGGCTAGCCTGAGTGTGGATTTGGGTAAGACGGCGGTGCTTACCGTAGCGGGGGCTGGTACGCTTCCCTTGCGTTATCGCTGGTTTAAGGATGGGGTTACCCTGGCCAGCCAGACGAATTCCAGCCTGACCATTACCAATCTCCATCTGAGTGATGCGGCGGATTACAGTGTGGTGCTGAGCAATCGTTATGGTAGCGTGACCAGTGTGGTGGCCAGATTGGCAGTGAATCGCGATACCCTCGCCTTCAGCCCGGTAATCATCGGCAATGTTCAAGCCAGCGCGTATCAGCCGGATGGGAAGCTGCTGGTGGTCGGGACCTTTACCTCCCTGGATAATCAGCCACGTAACCGAATTGCCCGTTTGAACGTTGACGGCACGGTGGACCTGACGTTCGATCCCGGCGCAAACGCGGTGGTCAATGCGGTGGCAGTGCAGCCGGATGGGAAAATCCTGGTGGCCGGAAGTTTCACCGCGCTGGGTGGCCAGCCGCGCAACCGGATTGGCCGTCTGAACGCCGACGGTTCGTTGGACACGTCCTTCAATTCAGACGCCAACTATACTATTCTAGTGCTGGCCATGCAGGCGGACGGTAAAATTCTCGTGGCCGGCGAGTTCACCAAATTGGACGGACAACCGCGCAACCGGATTGGCCGACTGAACGCCGATGGCACGTTGGATACGACCTTCAACCCGAGTGCCAATAATTGGGTGGCCTCATTGGTGTTGCAGCCGGATGGAAAGATTTTGGTGGGCGGCATGTTCACTCAATTATGCGACCAGTCCGTTGGTTACTTGGGCCGCCTGAACGCCGAGGGTTCTTTGGATCTGACGTTCACCCCCAAAGTCAATGATGAGGTGTTTGCCCTGGCGTTGCAACCGGATGGAAAGATTTTGGTGGGGGGATCGTTTACTTGGCTGGCTGGGCAGCGAAGACCTTTTATCGGGCGGCTGAGTGCCACCGGCGCGCTAGACGCGACGTTTGATCCAGGCGCGGACGCCTCCGTATCCTCACTGTTAGTGTTGGCCGACGGTCGAATTAGGGTTAACGGCTATTTCAGCAAGTTGAGCGGGCAACCGGTAAGTCAGCGTGGACGGCTATTTTCCGATGGTTCCTTGGATAAGACGTATGACGTAAAAGTGAACGCCGGCTTCATTCGCTTGAATGGAAGTAAACTCGATTACACTGATTTGAATTATGACGGCACGACGATTACGTGGTTACGGCAAGGCAATGTGTATGACATCTGGCGCACCACGTTTGAATCCTCCACCAATGAAGCGGATTGGGTCAGCCTTGGTAGTGGCGTGCGCAATGGGGCGGAATGGCAGTTGGCCGGGGTGTCCGTTCCTGCCGGCGCCTGGATTCGCGCCCGTGGCTACAGTGTGGATACCGCTGGCGGTGGGATTATACAAAGTACCATTAAAATCGGCTCTCCGGCTGTGACGATGCAACCTGTCGCTAGCACGAATTATGTCGGGAGTGAAGCGGTCTTTAGTGTTTTGGCGTCTGGAACCACCCCCTTGGCATACCAGTGGTACAAGGGGGGGAAACCAATCGTGGATACGGCCAGAATCACCGGCACGTCTTCGGCTCGGCTCACGGTGACCAGCCTTAGTAAAAGCGATGCGGACAACTACAGTGTGGTCATTACCAACGCCTATGGGGCAGTGACCAGTGCGGTGGCTGCTCTTAAGGTGATTGATCCGGTTGTCACTGCGCCCGTCATTGTGTATCAAACCTACACTAATGTGATCGTGCGCCCCGGGCAGACGACCAATCTGCAAGTCGTCGCGCAAGGTTTGGAACCGCTATCGTACCGCTGGACCCGGTCTGGCTATACCATTCAAGATACGAATCAGCCGACCTTATTGTTTCCCAATGTCAGTGTGCTGGATGCGGGAATTTACCGGGTGATCGTTTCCAACAGCCTGGGTAGTGTCACCAGCGCGCCCATCACCCTGACTGTGGATGCGGCAGTACCGGTGCTGGTCATCACCACGCCGCTGACGAATGTGCGGGTAACCAATGCCATGGTGGTGGTCCTTGGACGGGTGGTCAATAGTGGCTCAGCGTTAGCTGGCGTCTATTATAGCCTTAATAACGCCGGTTTCCGGCAGGCGGATAGCACCACGAACTGGCATTCAACCCTGACCAATTGGCCCGCGATCTCCACGAATTGGTACACGACCATTAGCAACCTGGTGCCCGGCACCAACCTCCTCACTTTTTACAGCGCAGATTTTGTCGGCAACGTTTCGCTGGTCAGGAAACTCACCGTTTTTTATGTGCATACAAACAATCTGACGGTTCTGACGGGAGGCACCGGCTTGGGGAAGGTGACGCCTTATGCCAGCACCAACTTGGAGGTTGGAAAAAATTATACGCTCATTGCCACTCCCCAACCGGGCAGTCTGCTCTCCAATTGGGTTTGCGGCGGGACGGTGCTGACGAATGGACCCACCTTACGGCTGTTGTTGCGCTCCAATACCACGGTGCAGGCTAACTTTGTCACCAACGCCTTCCTCGCGCGCAGTGGTGATTACGTGGGGTTGTTCAGTCCGAGCAACCTATTATCCCTGGCCGATTGGACCAACAGTGGAACGGTCAAGTTGACGGTGACGACCAGAGGCACGTTTACGGGGCAATTGACTTATCAAGGCACCGTTTACCCTATTGCGGGTGCGTTTGATGCAGGCGGATATTCCACGAATTCGATCTCGCGGAACAATGATCCGGACTTGTCCGTCGCGTTGAGCTTGGATCTCAGCCACAACGACGGGGTGACTGGCTCGGTTACACTGGGGACGAACTGGCTGGCCGATCTGTTGGCGGCAGCGGTGCTGAAACAAACCCAAGTGAAGACCAATTACTCGATGACTGTGGAGCAGGGGCCGCCTATTTTTGCGCCGCGTGTGATACCCGGGCAGCCGCATCCGAATTACGTTGTCATTTCCCAATTGGGTGGGTCTATTAATTTGGCGGTCCAGCCTTCCGGTTCGGTGCTTTTGTCTGGCACCTTGGCCGATGGCACCAAGCTGACGGGAACGCTGCCATTGACGGTTCAACGGGAAGTGGTGCTGTATCAAACGTTGTACCAAGGCAGTGGAATGCTGCTCGGCTATGCGAGTCTGATGAGTACCAATGTGGGTGGAGAGGTCCACTGGCAGAAGGTGCCCAATAGCGTTATTTCCAACGGTTTCTCGGTCCATTCACGCTTGCTGTTTCCTTAAGCAGGACAACGGCGGTTGTTTGTTGGCACCCAGTTTTTCCGGGATCAATTCACGGTCAAGTTCACCGGTTTGGCCGCTGCCATCGGCGATGAGCGGCGATCGTACGGTGGGCGGGGGCGAGCCTTATTGGCGTTCGTATTCGCCACGCCCGAGTTTCTTATAAACGCTGAAGCCGGCTTTTTTGGCATCGGTGATGGAGAGCGGCTTGAGTTTGATGGGGGAACTGAAAGCGGTGATGACCTTGCGCACGGGTTTCTTGCACAGCGGGCATTTATCGAGCGGCTTGGCGCTGAGCGGACGGCGCAGGGTAAAACGGCCACCACAGATTTTGCAATCGCCGTCGGTGAGTTCGTATTCGTAGTAAGGCATGGCAGCGGGTTGGTTGGGGCCTTGGTCAGTTGGCCAGGCATTTGGCAAAGTCTTCGCGAATAACCGATTCGTTCAAGTCTTTCCCAATGAACACGAGTTGCGTGGTCTTCTTCTCTTTGGGATGCCAGACGCGGTCCGGTTCCGCCTCAAACATCATCTGTACCCCCTGAAAAACAATGCGTTGGGACATGCCATAGACGTAAAGGATGCCCTTGCAGCGGTACAGGTCCTCGCCCCGGCTGGAGAGCAGGTCGGTCAGCCATTTTTCGGTCTTGCGCAAGTCCAGCGGGCGGTCTTCCTGGATGACGAACGAGCGCACCCGCTCGTCGTGATGGTGATGCGGTGGCGCGGCATCGCGCGCCGGGTCCGGCGCTTCATGGATGAATTCGAGCGCGTCGTCAGGTTCCTCCGGGGCCACCGGCATGGGGGCGGCCAGTTCGCGCGCCTGGACGTTGAAAATATTGGCGACTTCGATCTGGGCTCGTTGCGTGCGGTGGATTTTGGCGAGCGCGTTCATGCGGCGCAGGCGGGCCTCCAGCCGTGCCAGGTCCGGCGCGGTGACGAGGTCGGTCTTATTCAGTAATAAGACATCCGCAAAGGCAATTTGCGCAGTGGCCTCCGGCGCGGTTTCCAGGGTCTTTTCGATGTGTCGGGCATCCACAACCGTAACGATGGCATCCAGGCGGAAGCGCTTGACGAGTTCGGACGCCATGAACGTGTGCGCGATGGGGCTTGGATCGGCGAGACCGGTGGTCTCAATCAGCACATAATCAAACCGCTTTTGCCGTTGCAGCAGGTCGTGCAGACAGCGGACCAAATCCCCGCGCAACCGGCAGCACAGGCAGCCATTGTTGAGTTCCGTGATTTCCTCGTCGGCACCCACCACCAATTGATTGTCAATGCTGACGGACCCAAACTCATTGATGATGATGGCGCACCGGTAGCCATGCGGTTGCGTGAGCAACTGGTTCAATAAAGTGGTTTTGCCGGCTCCCAAGAAGCCGGTCAACACGGTCACTGGAATTAACTTATCCCCGCTCATGCATTTTAATCTCGTTACCTGGTTAATATAATCGGACGGTCGCGGATGCCAAGGGTAACTTTACGCCTTGCCAGTGCCGCGAAATGACGGTAGTAAACGTTGTATGCCGATTCAATCATCACCCGTTTGCCGTGTGGGCGGGTTCAGGAACGCCGTAGTTCACCGCCAGCGCCCCGCGTTTTGGGCGGCAGTATCACTCTTGGCTGCTCTGTGTTGTCTGGAAGGCCATCTTGCGGTCGCTCCGGCGAACGTCATCACCAACCCGCCGGGATTTATCTATCTGGATACCGCCATTGAAAATGGATCGCCGTTGTCTTGGAACATTCGGCAAGACGGGGCGATCCTGATCAGTCTGGTCTATGATCACGAATATAACACTCCGAACCGGGCGAATGGGCACTGGAACTTTCGGCTGATGGGGAAACCGGGGGCGGAACTGACGCTGGTGTTCACCAATTTCGATAACATTTATAACGGCCGTTTGGGTTCCCCCATCACCGAGAAAACGCATTGCTTTGCTTCGCGCGATGGGCAGGCGTGGCAGGCCTTGCCGATGCACAAGGACACCAATCATAACACCCTGGAATTGCGTTTGAAACTGGAAGGGGACAGCCTGTATCTGGCCCGGCTGGAACCGTACCGGATCAGCGACCTGGACAAGTTAAAAGCGCGGATACAAACCCATGCCGATGTCGGCATTCAGATCATCGGCAAGACGGTGGAAGGGCGGGAACTGGAAATCCTTCGCGTGGGTCGCGAGGACGCGCCCTACCGGGTCTTTTGCCGGGCGCGGGCGCATCCGTGGGAGCCGGGCGGCAACTGGGTGTTGCACGGCATGGTTGAGGCGATGTTGCGCGATCTGGATGCCGGGGGCGACTATGCGCGGCGGTTCTGCATTTACCTGCTGCCCATGGCCAACAAGGACGGCGTCGCGCATGGGCGCACGCGGTTCAACCTGCATGGGCGCGATATTAACCGGAATTGGAACGAGCCGGCGGATGCCACTCTCTGTCCGGAAAACGCCGCTCTGGAACAATGGTTGCAGGGGATGATTGCCAAAGGCAAAAAGCCCCACCTCGCCATTGACTGGCACAATGATAACAATGGCGCGATGATGGTTTATCGGCCCGCCAATGATTCCGTTGCCTGCCTGGCGCGCTTGAAGCGGGTGGAGGACCTCATGCGCGCTCACACCTGGTTTGATCGGCGCTGCTCGATTTCCACCAACAAGGTGGGCACGATTAACGAGGGCTGGCCGGATCGGTTTGGCGTGGATACGTTTGTGCAGGAGTTGAACGCCGACTGGATTGCCAAGCTCGACAAGCCGCCCTTGGGCAAGGACTGGGAGAAGTTGGGCGCGGATATGCTGAAAGTCTTCTGCGAGTATTTTGGCACGCCCACCCGGTGATCGGACATCGAGGATTCAGCACTCCTCGATGGTTGCCTCGGACTTTTCCTGGCACAGGACTTTAAAGGATTGCCCCAGGAAATCCGGGTGCGTGAGTGTCTGGAATTGCCGGGTGCGTGCCGCGTTCCAGGGCGCAAAGCCCGCCGGATTCCTGGTGATAGCCGCCAGGGTTTGCATGAAAAATTGCGATTGCGATACCAAATTGCCGTCGTTCGTGCCTGCCTCCCGTCCGGCATGTTGCAAGGCGGAGAAATTGACATGGGCGGTCAGGTCCTGCTCGCCGGGGTTCGCGAGCACATCGGCTGACTGCGCATGGTGTGCGTAGGCGCGCAACGTGCCTTGGGTGCGTTCCGGGCGAAATAGTTCGCCGGCCAGATACCCGTAATCGAACGCCAACAACCACCCCTGTTCAAACATGTGGGCCGCTTTTTGCCACCAGGCGACGGCACGCGGGGAAATCTCAATGGTATAACCATCCGGCAACGTGCCGAGCAGTTCCTCGGGCAGCGCCCCCAGCCGACTCCATGGCTGGCCCAAGTTAAAGAAGTGCATGGGCTCTTCCGCTGAGCCGTCAGCAGAGCAGGGGAGTCTAACCCAGCCAAACCGATCCTTCGCCCAAGTCACGCCCCATTCAAACCAGCGCTGATTGGCCCGGTCCCAGCCCAGCCGTCGCAATGGAAAGGCATCGAGCAGTTCGTTGGAAAAGATGATTCCGTTCACGGCGGACACCGTTTGCCAGGTGGAATGCCATTGCACGGTTGCGCCCTGCGCGGCTTGTCCGCATGATTCACCAACTTTCGTAGCCGTCGAGTTAAGGAGACGGACCTGGGAAATTGCGGATTGCGGATTGCGGATTGCGGAATCGCCCTCAACCGCCCTGCGGGCACCTTCTCCCCCTTGGGGGAGAAGGATGGGATGAGGGGGTTCATGGGCAGCAAAGCGGGCCAGCCGTTCTCGTTGCCACGATTGGCGCACGGCGGACGGTTCCAGAATCACGTAGGTGAGACGTTGCGCCAAATCCGGGCGGAAGACATGCAGCCAGTTCAGAATATCCTCGGCCAAGCGTCCATCATGACTGCCGGCCTCGACAATCTGGCAAGACGTCGCCGGTTTGCCGCGCTCGCCCAGGGAATCCAGCCAACGGCTGAACTGATAGGCCAGCAGTTCGCCAAACAGGCAGCCCACGCTGACGCTGGTATAAAAATCCCCGCGCCGTCCCGGCGTGCGTGCGGCGGTTTCATAATAGCCAAGGCCGGGCGCGTACACCGCCAGCTCCATGAAGCGTTCAAAGGGAATCGCCCCGCCATTATCGCGGATTTCCTGGCTCAACATTTCCGTTAGCGCCTGCATCGTGCGTGACGGGGATCATGAACCCGGAAATGAATAAATGGAATGCGAAAACGTTTTTTTGCTGTTTTTGGCGGAATACTCGGTGGAATCCCGAAGTCCGAATTCCGAAAACACGCTAAATCCATCAGGGGAGCCACCAACTCCCCTGGCCGTTGCCGGGCTGGGAAAACGCCGCGTTTCAACGTGAAAAGCGACCCGGCCACAGTCTCCGCACCAGGCATCGGATTCCGGATTCGGAATTCGGTATTCTTTCGGATTTCGGTCCTCGGATTTCGGATTTAGCCGGACCCCTTCTACCGAAATCAGCGAGCCGAAACAGCGCAAATTCATGATCTGCACGAGAGACCGTAAAAATGAGGGGGGCGCCGATTTTGCGGAACAAGCGTCCCCCATTTTTTTACCCTTGGGGCATGAAACAAACGAACCGGGTATCCAAACCGTCGCCCAAACCGGTCTTGTTGGATGAAGTTCGCGTGGTGCTGGTCAATGACCGCAGCGACCGCCAGCGTTTTCAGCGGCTCTTGCGCCAGCACCACTATCTGGGGGGCATCCGGGCCGTCGGCGAACAGTTATACTACGTGGCGGTCGAGGCCCAAGGGGCCTGGGTCGGGCTGCTGCTCTTTAGCGCTGCCGCCAAACACTTGAAACACCGGGATCCGTGGATTGGCTGGACCCGCGCGCCGCGGGACCGGCGGTTGAGTCTGGTCGTTAATAACAGCCGCTTTCTGCTTTTGCCTGACCGCCCCGTGCCCACTCTGGGGTCGCGCGTGCGGCGCCTGACCTTGGACCGCCTTAGTACTCTGGGGCGTAAATCCGGTGACGTATTCCCGATTCAAGCCACCAGCG
>JBAXGN010000125.1 GCA_037139415.1 Verrucomicrobiota bacterium
CTGTAAAAGCCGGAGTCAATGCAATCGTAGCAGGTTTCTTCGTCGCCGTGGTCCAGTAAAAGGTGTTCGACTCGAACAACGCCCTAAATGAGACCATATTATTGCGCAATCACCAGACGGTTGACGCATTTGCTGGTCAACCAAAGACGAAGACATGTTGCCGGGCAGGTCTTTGACGGAAAGCCATGCGGGTGGGATTTCAGATGGGTCGGATAGGCCGAGTAAAAAGGGAGTCAAGCATTGCAAATTGACGGGGGATTGGGGAACTGGCATTGGCAGGTCATCCAACCAGCCTGCATCCGGCGTTGTCAGGGTTTGACTGCCAGCCCAGCGGCGAGCGCCAGCCGGCGCTGTTTATCGTCGCAACTCAGAAACACCTTGGCGTGGAGTTGCAGGGCCGTGGCCACCTGCAGAATGTCGAAGCTGCAGTATCCGTCTTTGGAGGTATGGCAGTTGGAAAGTTCATCAGCCAGGCGCAATACTTCCAACAGGTCGCACGGTACCAGTACCGCAACCCCATGCTGCAAGTCGGTTTCCAGTTGGTTCAAGGCGGAGACGGCGTCCGCCGCCGCGACACCCTCGCGGGGATTGGCAGCACGACGCCAAACCTGGAAACGGAGTGATTGCCGGAATTCATAGCGAAGCAACCCGGTTATAAACAGCGGCTCCCGCATGGTGGAGGCATAGGCCGCAATCACCGGGGAATTGGACTGCCTGAGATAAAATCCGCAGAGGAAACTGGTGTCCGGATACGCGGTCATGAAAGCTCCCCCCGGCTAGCCTCCAAACCAGCGGCCACAGTATCGGCATCATAGCAAACGTGCCCGAAGGTCTGGTCCAGCCGCGTCTGGATGTCAGGCATTTTGAACCGGGCGGGACGTTGAGGCGGGGCGGGAACCAAATGGGCAAACACTTTGCCGGCTCTGGTGATTTCCACCGGCTGCCCTTGCGTGATCCACGCGGCAACCTGCGGGAACCGGTTTCGCAAGTCTCTAACGGTTGCTGTTTTCATGGTGAGACAAATATGTCTCACACCATGCGTTCTGTCAAGCAGCGACCATTTTGTTTGCGTGTTTTCAACCGTTTTACCCCTGGTATTGGAATCAAGGCCGTGTGCGGCGGATATATTTGAATCGAGGGTTCCGCAATCCGAAATCCGCAATCCGAAATGGTGGGTTCCGCATTTGAATTATTCTCCTCTGGGAGGAAACCACCCTCAACCAAACCCTGCTACCATGACGCCATGAATGACATCTATAGATGCAGATGCAGTTCGACACCGGCCGCCGGCGATCCCAAGTCGCCTGTTTGCGGCATTCTAGCTCCAAACTCCCAGCTTCTATCTTTTCGTCTTAATTTTTGGCCAATAAATTTTTTCTGCCATGTCCGGCTCCCCATTGTTTTGCTCGAAAATATTTCTGCAAAAGTTCCCTCCTTTTCCATCCGTGGCATCCGTGCAATCCGTGGTCAAAATTGTGTCAAAAAATCATTTCCACACAATTTTATCACAATTTGTGGTGAAAATTTCATTTCATCACATTTTTCACACAATTTTGAAAACGACACCACCCATCTTCGGCGTAGTCGCCGACGTGAGGCATGGTTGGGTTCCCTGGACGTTCGCAAAAATAAATCGTGCGCTTTGCCCCGATATGCTGCATTTTTCCGGCAACTGAATTATGGCGACCGTTAAACCATTTGCCGCGTTGCGTCCCAAACCTGAATTGGCGGGACGCGTTTGTGAATTGCCTTACGACGTGATGTCGTCCGAGGAAGCCCGGGAACTGGCCAAGGACAATCCCTTGAGCTTTCTGCACGTCAGCAAGCCGGAGATTGACCTGCCGCCGGGCACCGATCTTTATTCCCCAGAGGTCTATGCCAAGGGCAAGGAAAACTACGACCGGCTGATTGCCCAGCGGGCCTTGCAGCCGGACGCCCAGCCCAATTTCTACCTCTACCGCCAGGTGATGGGCAAACACAGCCAGGTGGGGCTGGTTGCCGTGGCGAGCTGCGACGAGTATCTGCGCGGCATCATCAAGAAGCACGAACTCACCCGCCCGGACAAGGAAGATGACCGTGTGCGCCACATCGAAACCCTCAACGCGCAAACCGGCCCGACGTTTTTCACCTATCGTGCCATCCCAGCCATGGACGCGTTTGTGGCCAAGAAGATTTCCGAGAAACCCGCCATTGATTTCACCTCTCCCGATGGTGTGCGCCACACCTCTTGGGTGGTCGGTGCTCGGGCTGACATCAAGTTCATCTGCTCGGAATTCGCGAAGATCCCCTGCATGTACATCGCCGACGGCCACCATCGCAGTGCCGCTGCCGGCCGGGTGTTCCAGCGCTGCCAGGGGCAGGGGCATAGCGCGTATTTTCTCACGGTGATCTTCCCGCATAACCAGATGCAGATCCTGCCCTACAACCGGGTGCTTAAGGATTTGAACGGGCTGACGCCTAACGCGCTGCTGGCGAAGTTGGGCGCGCTTTGTAAGGTGCAAACTCCCGGCCAGGCCACCCCGACCCGCAAGCATCAAATGGGCTTCTACCTCGCGGGCAAGTGGCACACGCTGGTGTTCAAATCAGCGCTCACCAACATACCGGATCCCATCGAGAAGCTGGATGCCACGCTGCTGCAAAAACACGTCCTGGCTCCGCTGTTCGGTATTGATGATCCGCGCACCAGCAAACGCATTAACTTTGTCGGCGGCATTCGCGGCACGGGCGAGCTGGAGCAATTGATCAATCGCGGCGAATACGCCTGCGCGTTCTCCATGTTCCCGACCAGCATCGAAGATTTGATGGTCATCGCGGATGCCGGCGGCATCATGCCGCCCAAGAGCACTTGGTTTGAGCCCAAGCTGCGCGACGCCATGTTCTGCCACGGGATTTAGCGAAACCGTCAGCGGTTCTTCTTTCGCTCGGCTTTCGTTGCCTGCTCGGGTGACCAGGCGGCGGGCTTGGGATTCTCCACCGTCAGGGGGCAGTCATCCCCATAATCCTTCAGGGCGGCCTCCAGCCGTTTCATCAGGGCTTGCACCGTGGTGGCATTATCAGGAGTTGCGGCCAGATCCTTGGTCTCCAACGGATCATTTTGCAGATCGAACAATTGGGTCTGGTTGATCTGCGGATAGCGGATCAGTTTCCAGCGATCATCGCGAATCGAGCGCTGCACTTTTTGATAGGCGAACACCAGTTGTGCCCGGCTCGGTTTTTCTGGATCGCGTAATACCGCTCCCAAGTCTATGCCTTCGCTGCCTTCCGGTGCCGGTACGCCCGCCAGTGCCCCGAGTGTCGGAAATACATCCAGCAGATAGCACATCGCGTCGGTTCGTTTGCCGGCAGGAATCCCGGGGCCGACCATGATCAGCGGCACGCGCAGTGAGTGTTCGTAGAGGTTCTGCTTGCCGATCAACCCATGGCTGCCGCGGGCCACGCCGGAATCCGAGGAAAAGACGATGATCGTGTTGTCGGCAAAGGGCGATGTTTTCAGCGTTTCCAAAACCTGGCCAATCAACATGTCGAGATACGAGACGTAACGATAATAATCGGCGATCATGGCGCGCACTTCTCCCGGTGGCCGTGGCCAGGGCAGCAACTTTTCATCGCGAATGGCCATCTCCCCGTTGTTGAAGGGATGTTGCGGCATCACATTGGGCGGCAGTGTAATTTTATCGGGATCGTACCGCACCGGAAAGTCCTCTGGTACCACATGGGGATCATGCGGGCCATCAAACGGCACGTAACAGAGGAATGGACCGCCCTTGTGTTCCTTCAAAAAACGAATGGCTTCATCCGCAAACACCTGGCAGGCATGGCGGGTGGCCACTTGCGGCGGGGTGAGCTTCCCGTTTTCCAGTTGGCTGAGTTTGGCCTTGAGCGGATCAGTCATGCCCCCGGAAAAAACCGAGCGCCCGATCTGGAACGACTTCGCGAGCGACGGTACCCCGTTATGCCACTTGCCGCTCATGAAGGTGGTGTACCCGGCCCGGCCAAAAGCCGCTGGCCAGGTTTCGCTTTTCAGCAACTTCTCATCCACGTGGAAGAGCGAGCGTCCGGAAAGCAGCATGGCTCGTGAGGGCACGCAGGTGGCACCGTTGAACCCGCCTTGCATGTAGGCGCGCGTGAACGCCAGACCCTCGCGGGTTAATCGGTCCAGGTTCGGTGTCTTGATGATCGGATTACCCAATGCCGCGATGGTGTCGGCGCGTTGGTCGTCCGTGAAGAAAAACAGGATGTTCGGTTTGGCTGGCGCGGCGGCGGGGAGAAAGGGCGGCAGCAAAACGAATAGTCCGGCTAGGAGAGTGAAACACGCCTGCTTGAGATGTTGGCAATAATATGTGCTCATGCGATTTCCATTTACTCGGGTTTGCGGAATCTTGCGCCCAGTTGAACTAGGAGCTTGCGACTTACGGCGGTTGGTAGTAGTTGCGTTGCCGCTTCGATTCCGCTCACGAGACAGCGAGGCAATACCTTGAGCAGCCGTCCCAGCTTTATGTGGCCAGTTGTCAGCGGATTGGTAAACAGGATTATTTTTTCAATGTTTAGACCCGCAAAGGAAGCCAGCGCGCGCAACTCTTCTGGATGTAGCAGAAAAATGTGGCCCTCCGAATTGGGTTTAAATTGCGTCGCCTCGTAAATACGCGGGTCTGGACAATCGGAAAATTTCGGTAGCGGGTTTCGGAAATACGCGCCATTCGGAGTGGTCATCACGATGTACCCTCCGGGCTTTACCAGTTGTGCTGCTTTCAAAAGAAATTCGTCAGGGTGGGCAACATGCTCAATAATTTCGGTGATCAGCACCGCATCGAATAAATTTGAAAAATTCAGCTCAAACGCATTGCCAGCGGCATAACTGATCTCCCCCCGTTCGTGCTTAAGGCGGACATAGTCCGCAAGGTCTTCGCGGAGGTCATTCCAGGTAACCCGATACCCTAGCTCGGCCAGAGTTAAAGAAAAATTTCCTTGCGCAGCAGCGAGATCGAGAATCTGTGCGCCGGGGGAGAGAACTTCCGTAAGCAACCGCAGGGTATGGGTTCGGCGGTTGGCATAGGCATACGCATACCCAGGATTGGTAATTTCACCATAGACTTCCTCAAGGTCATAAGGGTAAGAATACTTCCACGTATCAGGCCAATTTATTTGAAGATGCACGCGTTTCATGGAATTCTAAAGATTGGCTCTATGTCTAATGCAGTACTGAAAGATTTACTTTTTAGCACATTGGATGCTTTCACTTGTCGCGTTGCGGTAAAGGAGCATTGCTTTGGGCTCGCCTTCATATACCATGCAGCCTGTGCTGCATGGGCGGGAGTTTACGCTGCTGTTGATACAGGGCAAGCGTTAATTTTGAGCGGGGCGGCAGCACGCGTTGCCTGACTTGAATAGAATGGACACGCTGGAAAAATTGTGAAATGTGAATCCAGAACAATGAATAGTCCGATGCTAAACCACGGTTTGAGATGTTTCTGGCTGGCACTGATGGGCTCCCTGGGCGCGGCCATTTCCGTATCCGCTCAGACGGGGGCGGTGTCTCCCGTCCATGATCCCACCGTCATTCAGACCGACTCGGGCTTTTACCTGTATTCGACCGGTACCGGTATCCCGTCTTTTCACTCGACGAATTTATACGACTGGCAGGCGTCCGGCCGCGTGTTTACGCAGATTCCCGCCTGGATTTTTCAGGAGCTGCCTGCCTTCAAGGGCGGGCACCTTTGGGCTCCCGACATCTCGTATCATAACGGGCTCTACCTCCTCTATTATTGCGCCTCCATCTTTGGTAAAAACGACTCCTGCATCGCGCTCGCGGTGAATAAATCGCTGGACCCCGCCAGTCCCGCTTACCGCTGGGAGGATCGCGGCCTCATCCTCAAGTCGCGGCGTGGCCAGGATAACTGGAACGCCATTGACCCGCAGGGCATTACCGATGAGTCCGGGCGGCGCTGGCTCGTTTTTGGCTCGTACTGGAGCGGCATCCAGATGACGGCGCTCAATCCAGATACCGGCAAGCCATTGCGCCAGCCGCCGGAGCTGATTCACCTCGCTTCCCGCAAGGATTCCACCGCCATCGAGGCCCCGTTTATCGTGCGGCAGGGGGGCTTCTATTACCTGTTCGTCTCTTTTGATCAATGCTGCAAAGGCATTGAAAGCACCTATCACTTGCTGGTGGGGCGGTCGCCCGCCATCACCGGACCGTACGTGGATTTTACCGGCAAGCCCATGCTTCAGGGCGGTGCCACGCTGGTGCTGGATTCATACGGCTCGGTGCATGGTCCCGGCCATAATTCCGTGGTCCAGTCGAGCGGACGTCACTGGCTTGTGCATCATTTCTACGATGGCAATAACCAGGGTGCCCGCACGCTGCAAATCCGTCCCCTCTACTGGTTGCGCAACGGCTGGCCGGTGGCGGGGGAACCCATCGAAGGCCCGCTGACGCCGCTCCCGGCCAAACCGGCAACCTCAGTCGCCGGGATTTGGGATTTTTCGGTCAACTTTGCGCCCGCCCAACGTCTGGAATTACAGCCTCAAGGCAAAGCGCTGGCCGAGACCAAGCCCGGATCGTGGAGCTTGAACGGCAACTGGCTGACGTTGCGCTGGCCGGATGCTGCTGCTCCCCAAGGCGCATGGGTGGATGAGTGTGTGCTGGCTCCCAATGGTCAGTATTTCGTGGGCCGTAATCAGAGCGGTGTGGTAATCCGCGCCACCGTCTCCGCTCGGCGGGCGAAGTAACCCAAAACTCACACCTGACTGACGCATGCGCGGCGGAGGGTTTTAATCAGCCCTTGGAAAGGGTCTGACGGTGTATTCCACATCCATTGCCGTTGTTCTTAACTTCTGCACAACACGAATCAGTACAAGAACATTTTAAAACATCAAAGCCAGGCACCTTGGAATAGTCGCTGCCAATGAATTTGGTTTCACCGGAAAATGATTAAAATCTTTTAATGATACCGTGTGAATTTCCTTAATGTGCCGATGGTATGGTGAGTTTTATGAAAATGCAAGTGAAGCTGATCTGGCTGGTTTGGTTGACACTTTTTACCACGTGCTCCATCCACGCGTATGAGGCCCTGCAGGGGCCGACCGAACTGCTTTATTGGGACAAGACCAACGCCTATCCCGGCTACACCTGGTTCGGGGTGCGAGGCATTACCTATCTTGTGGATATGGAAGGACGAGTGGTTCACACCTGGCCTATCGGCACCAACCCGCACGTGCTCACCAACGGTAACGTGCTGGATGCGGGAAAGGACGACCCCAGCAGTTTTGGCAGTCTCAGCGAGGTAGACTGGAACGGCTCCAACGTCTGGACCTACACGGAGTCGCGCACCAATTACCTGATGCACCATGATTTCACCCGCATCTTCAATCCGAAGCTCAACGCCTTCACAACGCTCTACATCGCCAATAAGACCGTCAGTTCCAACCAGTGTATCGCCGCCGGGGCCGATCCAGCCAACGGGCGTAACTACACGAACGCCCAGATGGATGCCATCGTGGAAGTGGACATGTCCGGAAACATTGTCTGGGAATGGTGGTTTTTTGATCATATGGTCCAGGATTTTGATACCAACAAATTGAATTGGGTGGGCACCGGCAAGACCATCGCCGATTACCCCGGGCGTCTGAATATAAACATCCCCGGTTTGCCGGTACAGCGCGACTGGTTACATTGCAATTCGATCGATTACAACCAGTCTCTCGACCAGATACTGATCAACTCGGTTCGCGGCGAATTCTACATTATTGATCACGGTAACACTTTTACTGTCGGCAACCCCTCCAATAGCATTGCGCTTGCCGCTAGCACAAATGGAGACTTCCTTTACCGTTTCGGCGACCCGGCCCGCTACAATCAGGGTAACCCGCCCTCCATCCTCACCAACTGGACCGTCTCCACCACGGGCAACAAGCAGATCGGAGGCGCGCATCATGCGAGTTGGATTCCGTCAGGATTTCCTGGGGCCGGTCACCTGCTCATCTTTAACAATGCGCAGAACCTGTTCGAGCATACGCAGGGGTCATATGCGTTTGAAATTAATCCCTTCTTGAATGCCCTGTCGAACATCGTGGCGGCTTATGTAAATCCGCCGGTCGCTGGCTACAATACCTGGCAGCCGCCGGTTGCCACCACCGGCTTGAACCCAAAACTGATGTCGCGACAAATTGCCTGGAACTACTCACCGAAAGCCAGCCACGCCATGTTCAGTCATATTGGTGGCAGCGTCCAGCGATTGCCCAATGGCAACACCTTGATCTGCTCTGATACCGAAGGGCACATCATCGAGGTCACGTCCGCTGGCGATGCCGTGTGGGAATACATCAACCCGGTCACCACGGACGGGATTCTCAAGTTCAAACGGGACAACTGGCCCATGTACAACTCCATTTTCCGGGCATTCCGTATCGGAACGAACGATCCGGTGGTGGCGGGGCGCACGCTCACCACTGGGAATACGATCACAGGCCGGACCCCCTCATATAAATCGCCGTAACGATGCTGCCTTAGGAACCTTCAACCTGCCAAATATACTATGAATACGTCATCACGTGCTTTAATCACAGCGGTCTGGCTAGTTCTCAGTTCAGTGTCGCTGCCCGCATACGAACGCCTGCAAGGCCCCACGGAGGTTCTTTATTGGGACCAGACAAAAACGTATGCCGGTTACACCCTCTTCGGCGTGCGGAGTAATACCTACCTGATCAATATGGACGGACGCGTGGTCCACACCTGGCCAACCGGGATCAATCCACGTCTGCTCACCAACGGCAATATTCTCGATGCCTCGGGCGGCGATCTAAACGGTTTCACCAGTTTAAAGGAACTGGACTGGAACGGAAATACCGTTTGGCAATACACGGAAACGCGCACCAACTATCTGCTGCATCACGATTTTCTGCGGATTTATAATGCCAGGTTGGGTACCAATACCACGCTCTGCATCGCCGCCAAATCGGTCACCTCCAACCAGTGTGTCGCGGCCGGATGCAATCCCGCCAGCAGCCCGTACACAAACGCCCAGGTGGATGCCATTGTGGAAGTGGATATGTCTGGCACCGTGGTGTGGGAGTGGTGCTTCTTTGACCACGGGATTCAGGATTTTGATGCGAGCAAATCCAACTATGTCGGCACGGGCAAAAGCATCTCAAACTATCTGGGCCGGTTGAATCTGAATCTGCCCGGGCGGCCAATAACCAACGATTGGCTGCACTGTAACTCGATTGATTACAATACCAATCTGGACCAGATCGTCATTAACGCAGCCGGGGGAGAATTTTACGTGATTGATCACGGCAACACCTTTCTCAGCAACAATCCCGCAGGCAGCGTCGCTCTGGCAGCCAGCACGAACGGCGACTTCATCTATCGCTTCGGTGACCCGGCCCGATACAGCCAAGGCAGTGCGCCATCCATCCAGCAGAACTGGACAACCTCCACCACCGGGAACAAGCAGATCGGTGGCTCGAGCCATGCGCAATGGATTCCCACCGGACTGCCAGGGGCGGGACAGTTCCTGGTGTACAATAACGGCGGGGACCTGTTTGAAACCACGCCCCAGTCTTATATCTTTCAGATCAACGGCTATCTTAACGCGACCACGAACGATACCGGGG
The DNA here is from genome assembly GCA_037139415.1 of Verrucomicrobiota bacterium. NCBI lineage: Bacteria > Pseudomonadati > Verrucomicrobiota > Verrucomicrobiota bacterium. The sequence continues at coordinate 9,616 of JBAXGN010000125.1, forward strand.
CCTACGTGAACCCTCCTGCCGCCGGGTATAATAACTGGGCAGCGCCCGGTCATGATACCGACAAGCGCACCAAATCCCTGTCTCGGCAGGTCACTTGGATGTATTATTCCATGGCCAATCAAGGCATGTTCAGCCATCTTGATTCCAGCGTCCAACGGCTACCCAATGGCAACACCTTGGTGTGCGATTCTACCGAGGGGCACATCTTTGAAGTGACTTCCACGGGCGAAGCGGTATGGGAATATATCAACCCCATCAGCACGGAGGGACTGCTCACGTACAAGCGGGATAACTGGCCGATGTACAATGCTCTTTTCCGTGCGTCCCGTTATGCTACCAATCATTCTGCGTTTACCGGACGCACTCTGACACCACAGGCCACCATCACCGGTAACACGCCATCGTACATATCCGCACCAACCATCAGCGGTACCGCGCAGAATCCACTATTACCAGCCGCAACCAACGGAGTCTGGGTCACTGCCAATGTCACCAATAGTCGGGCGGTTGCATCCGTGACGCTCACCTACATTGTGGCTGCCAGCCCCGTCACGCTGACCATGCTGGATGACGGTGCGCATCAAGATGGTGCTGCGGGAGATGGCCGGTATGGCGTTATGATTCCGGCCCTTCCAGGTGGAACCGTAGTAAGCTATTATATTTCTTCCCAGGACGACTTTGGCAATACGTCCACTGACCCCACAAACGCGCCGACTTCAACGTACTCTTATGCCGTGCAGGGCGGCGTAACCAACCTGCCTCCGGTAATTACCGTTGTCACCAATACCCCAACGGCTCCAACGGCCAGCGATCCGGTCTGGGTCACCGCCAACGTGACCGACGATGTCAGCGTCGCCTCTGTCATACTTACCTACAGCACCGACTCCGGCACCAACATCCTCCAGACAAACACGGTATTTACCGAAACCATGGGCACCAATGCCGTCAAACCCTGGACCGGCTCCGGCTGCCTTAATGCCTGGACGGTGACCGGCAGTAATTATTTCGAGCAGCGCAGCGGGGCCAACTATGGTTCCGGCAACACCAACGGCCTTGAGTTCAAACAGGGCACCACCAATCTCTCCGACAGCATGTTCGCCACCGCGAGCGGAATCGACACCCGCGGATACTCCGGCTTTGTCGAGTTCTACTTGCAATCTCTCACCCTCACCAATCAATACACCAATGCCGGATGGACCTTCCAACTGGATGCCGGCAGTGGCTATGTCACGCGCCTGGGCGAGTTGACCAGCACCAACCATGGGTGGACCAAGTATCACTACGACCTGCAGCTCGGCGAATTGGTCAGCAGTTTGAAAATGAGGTTCCAATTCCAGAGCGGGGCCACCAATAATCGGATTGATCTGGATCAGATTTCGGTAAAGGTGGCCACCAGCAGCAGCTCAAGTTCCACCAATGTCACTCTGCTCGATGACGGTGTACATCAGGATGGTGTGGCAGGCGATGGTACCTATGGCGGTCAGATTCCGGCGCTACCAGTCGGCACCACCGTGAGCTATTACCTTATCGCCACTGACAGCGGCGGACGTACCGCCACCAATCCGGTTGGCGCACCCAACAGCACTCTGAGTTATACAGTTATCACGAATACCCCGAGCAGTTCATTTTATAACGTTTTGCTTGGCCGGCCGACGGATCATTCCGTGGCAATCAGCATTCTTTCGTTTACGAATCTGGAGGTTTACATTGGCTATGGCACACAGTCCGGGGTGTACACCAACCAAACCGCCACGAACAGCATGGCTGCCGGAACTCCCATGGTAATCAGCCTCAACACCTTGACCGCCGACCAGCAATACTTCTACCGCCTCTATTACCGGATACCAGGGGACACTAATTTCAATGTTGATCTTAATCGCACTTTCCACACGCAACGGGCGCCGGGCAACACCTTCTCGTTCATCATCGAAGCTGACCCTCACTATCTCGACAATGAGCCACCCGTCTGGCAACTCGCCCTGACCAACATGCTGGTGGACAAACCGGATTTCCTGATTGATCTGGGCGACACCTTCATGGGGGAAAAGTATTTTCCAACCAACAGCTACACCCTTTCCCAGCCCGGCATCTTCGAAGCCTGTAAAAATGTCCGTCAGCAGTTTTTCAGCGTCTCGGGGCATTCGTTGCCGTTGTTCCTGGTCAACGGCAACCATGACCCGGAATTGGGCTGGTTACTCAGCAGTTCCGCCCCCACCAATAATAGCGCCGTCTGGGGGGATCAGGCGCGGGAATTCTATTACCCGTGTCCCATCCCGGGTGCGTTCTTTAGCGGAAGCACAAATGCCGATCCATATCTGGGCGGCGGTGTGCGCGATGGGTATTATGCCTTCAACTGGGGCGATGCCTTGTTCGTCGTGCTGGATAACTATTGGTACACCAGCCAGGGCACTACGAACAAATCCTCGGATCTCTGGGGTTGGACCTTGGGTACCAACCAATATCAATGGCTCAAGCGGACCCTTGAGACCAGTCAGGCAAAGTTCAAGTTTGTCTTTGCGCACCACCTGGTAGGCGGAAGCCTTGATACACAAGGTCGTGGTGGGTTGGCATACGCCTCGTACGTTGAATGGGGCGGCTATAATACCAATGGCACGTGGGGATTTGACACCCGTCGTCCCGGTTGGGGAATGCCAATTCAAAGCTTGCTCCTTTCCAACGGTGTCAACGCCTTTTTCCACGGCCATGACCACCTCTTTGTAAAAGAGGACCTTGATGTCAATGGCGATGGTAAAACCGATCTCGTGTACCAGGAATGTCCGCAGCCCAGCCGTACCAACTATAACAGCACGAGTGCAGCGCCTGGTTACGGTTACACCAATGGCGTAATCCAGGGCAATTCTGGTTATTTGCGTGTTCAGGTGACCCCCACGAACGCCACGGTTGATTATGTGCGGGTGTTTTTGCCAGGCGATGAAGGGACAGGTAAAACCAACCGCATGGTCAGCTACAGTTACGCCTTCACAGCCCTTTCCATTTCTGGAACGACCAACATCCCAGTCGCACCCACCAGCACGAATTCTGTCTGGGTAACCACCCGCATTTCTGGCACCACCAATGTCGGGCAGGTTACGTTGATTTATGACGCCGGCAACGGGCCGACTAATGTGATGATGTTTGACGACGGCTCGCATCAGGACGGCACCATCGGAGATGGTATGTATGGAGCGCAAATCCCGGCCTTTCCGGCAGGCGTGACGGTCCGATACTACGTGAGAGCAGCGTATGAACTTAGCCGGGTAACCGTGGATCCACTCGGGGCCCCCTCAAATACTTATGCCTATACGGTATTATCGCCCATCACCGTAACTCCATTCGGCGGTTCGATCGTGCTCGGCCGTCCCACGGATCATTCCATCACCGTGAGCGTGCTCTCCACCAACGATCAGCAGATGTATCTGGAATACGGTGCCTCGTCAGGCGCCTATACCAACCAAACTGTCGTCACCAATATCACCGCCGGGCAGCCATTGGAGGTAATTTTGAGTCAGCTTCAGTCCGATACCCGTTACTATTATCGGCTGCGCTACAAGGCAACTGGCAACGCGATGTATCTCATGGACACTGAACACACCTTTCATACACAACGGGCTCCGGGTAGCACCTTTACGTTTTCCATTCAGGGCGATTCGCACCCCGAACGGGTTAACGCCATGTTCAATTCCAATTTTTACGCGCTCACCCTGCTCACCGCCGCTGCTGATCAGCCTGATTTTTACCTGACGATTGGTGACGACTTCAGTGTTGATAACATCCCGACCAACCTCATTAACGGCAGTCTGGTGACTGAGTGTTACACCCTTCAACGCCCGTACCTCGGACTGGTTGGTAACTCTGCGCCGCTATTTTTAGTCAACGGCAACCACGAACAGGCGGCAGCCTATTTATTGGATGGCACGTCCAACAATATCGCCGTCTGGGCGCAAAACGCCCGAAATCTGTACTACCCTGAGCCAGCCCCCGATGGTTTTTACACCGGTAACACAAATTCCGTACCCTTCATTGGCTTGCTGAAAAACTACTTTGCCTGGACGTGGGGCGATGCCTTGTTCGTCACCATTGATCCTTATTGGGCTGATCCGATCTGCGTGGACAACAACTATTGGACGGGTGTCAAGCGGACCAACCTATGGGACGTTACGCACGGTGATTCCCAGTACGAATGGCTCAAGACCACCCTCGAACAAAGCAAGGCCAAATATAAATTCGTCTTTGCCCATCATGTGCTCGGCACGGGACGGGGCGGCACGGATGAGGCGGTGCTCTACGAATGGGGCGGGCAGAACCTTAATCAAACCTGGGGATTCACGACCAATCGTCCTGGTTGGCCAGTGCCCATCCACCAACTGATGGTGGCCAACAACGTAACCGCCTTTGTTCAGGGACACGACCACATTTGGGTCCAACAACAATTGGATGGCGTGACCTATCAAACCCTGCCCAATCCGGCTGATCCAAACTACTCGTTATTTAACTCGGACGCTTTTACCAACAACCTCGTGTATAAAACCAACAACACCGGTTATACAAGGTTCACCGTTGCTCCGTCGGGCGTGAAGGTGGATTATGTGCGAACCATCCTGCCGACAAACCAGTTGCCAAACGGGTTGACGAACGGGGCTCCGTCAGGCGTGACCAACGGCACAATTGATTATAGCTATACGATTTATCCGTTACTCGTCTCCGGAACAACCAATATCCCATCCGCACCTGTGGCGACCAACACCGTCTGGGTGACTTCGGCAGTCATCGGCGGTACCAATATTTCGCAAGTGACCCTGACTTACATCATCGGCACTAACACCAACACGGTTACCATGCTGGATGATGGACTGCATCAGGACAGCGCAGCAGGCGATGGCATTTATGGCGGCCAGATTCCGGCGTTTCCTGTAGGGACGACGGTGCGCTACTTCGTTCGCGCGCGTGATGCCGCAACCCGCCAAATCACGGATCCCTCGGGCGCTCCCATAAATACCAACTTGTTCACCTACACCGTCAGTTCCGCGTCCACTGTTTCATGGAGCATGTTGAAGCTGCCGGATACCGGCCAGACTAATTCTTTCACCGCCACCTTTGGTGAGGATTCCGATTACACCATCAATCCACCCTCATTCACGGACAATGGCGATGGAACGGTGAAAGACAATGTCACCGGTTTGACTTGGCAGAAGGCGGATGGCGGGGAGATGACTTGGTCGAATGCATTTGTTTACGCCCAGACGAACCGGGTGGGCAGCCAGAGTGACTGGCGGTTGCCGACCAGCCATGAGGCCTTTAGCATTCTGAATCAGGGCAAGGTGAATCCGTCTCTCGACACGAACTACTTCACCCCGTCTACCGCACAATACTGGTGGACAAGGGATCCGCTGGTTGGCGATCCGACCCACGTCTGGGCCATCAATGCCGGCGGCGGTATCGGCGCGCATTGGCAGACTGAAACTCTCAGCGCCGGCGGAACCAACCGCTATCATGTGCGTTGTGTGCGTGGGGCAACTGCGCCAACGAGCCAGCCGATCCACCACTTCACCAACAATGCCAACGGCACGGTGACGGATTTGGATACCGGACTTACCTGGCAACAGGCGGAAGTTACCCCATCCATGAATTGGGAATCAGCCCTGCAATATGCGGAAGGTCTCTCGCTAGGCAGCTATAGCGACTGGCGCCTGCCCAGCATCAAGGAACTTCAATCCATTAATGACGAAACGCTTTCCAACCCATCCTTAAGCACGAATTATTTCCCCGGCGCGCAGGCGGCACGTTATTGGTCCTCGACAACGGTGATCAACCTGACCAACCGCGCCTGGTGGGTGGATTTCCAGCAGGGCTTGGTCAGCTATGACGACAAAACCACCAACTTGTACGTCCGCTGTGTCCGCGGCGGCACCACCAACGCAACCTCGACCACCAACAGCTTCACCCCGCTGTTCGCCCGCATCCCGGCCGGACAGTACGTGATGGGTGATCACTTTGGCTTCATCGATCCAGCGCATCCCAGCGACGAGGTTCCCCTCCACAATGTCTATGTGGACGCCTTTTACATGGGCGTCACCCATGTCACCTGCCTGGAATATGTCCAATTCTTGAATTCTGCCTTGGCCCAAGGACTGATCGAGGTGCGCTCCAACTACGTTTATGGCGTCGGCGGGACCAATATTTATTGCGATACTTACGGTTCAGAAACCAACAGCCGGGTCCAATGGTCTGGAAGTGCCTTTACTATTCGCGACAACCGTGACCTGCACCCCATCACCGGCATGCGCTGGTTTGGCGCCATCGCTTACTGCAACTGGGCCAGCGCGCGCGACGGCTATGCTGCCTGCTATGACCTGGCCACCGGTGCATGTGATTTGGCCAAGAACGGCTACCGTCTGCCCACCGAGGCCGAATGGGAGTATGCCGCACGCGGTGGACTCTACAGCCCCTACGGCATGTTCCCATGGGGCAGCGAAACCAACGCGGATGGAACCATTGCCAATTGGGCTGGCTCCGGTGATCCGTTTGAAAGCGGCCCTACCCCTTGTACTACGCCGGTCGGGTTTTACAATGGGTCGCTCCAATACAAGACCAATTACAACTGGCCGGGAACTAACAACACGTATCAGACCAGGAACAACACCAATGGGTTCGGGCTGGCTGACATGTCCGGCAACGTCTGGCAACTGATCAACGATTGGTATACCAGCGATTACTACACCAACTGCATCATCAACAACATCGTCACCAATCCGCCCGGACCGGTCACCGGTTCCACCATGCCCGATGGCCAGCCCTATCGTGGTATACGCGGTGGCAACTGGTACAACGGTCAGGACCAGTATGGCCATGGGCGCGTATCCAACCGTAATCCGTCGTACTATCGCGGCCCGGGGGATCCCAATGGGCCGTGGTATCACGTAGGCTTCCGCGTGATGCGCCGGGGGTACCTGAGCGTGATCGCCAGCGGTGCCACCCTGACTTCGCTAACTAATGGCCTGCACTTCACTGAGGGTCCCGCCGCAGATGCTGCCGGCAACATCTTCTTCTCGGATGTCACCTCCAACCTGATCTATCGCTGGTCGCTGGCAGGACAGCTTTCCATGTTCCGCACCAACTCGGGTGGGGCCAACGGCTTGAAGTTTGATCGCAGCGGTAACCTGTTGGTGTGCGAAGGCGGCAATGGACGGCTGACCTCGATTACCATGCAGTCGAATGTCACCGTATTGGCCAGCACTTATGGTGGTCAGCGATTCAATGAACCGAACGACCTGTGGGTGGATCCGGCCGGCGGAGTCTATTTCTCCGACCCTGTCTATTTTGGCCATCCGGTCCTGCAAGGCGGCGAATATGTCTATTATCTTTCGCCGGACCGGAGTATCGTGACGCGCGTGATCACGGACATGGTGCGCCCCAATGGATTGGTGGGCACACCGGATGGTAAAACCCTCTATGTTGCCGATTGGGGTGCCACCAACGTCTTCCGTTACACCATAAATACCAATGGCACACTCACGAACAAAACGCTGTTTGCCCGGGTCAAGTGCGACGGCATGACCCTGGATAGTGAGGGTAACCTGTATTTGACCGAAACTGCGGTGCTGGTGTACGACTCGACCGGCCAGCAAAACGAGCAGATCAGCGTTCCCGAACGACCCACAAACCTGGCCTTCGGCGGTAGTGATCGGAAAACCCTGTTCATCACCACGGATGCGGGGTCGCTCTACTCCCTCTCGATGCGGGTTCAGGGCGTACTCAGCGGCACCGTGACCACCAACCTTCCGCCGGTGATCACCAGCGTGACCAACACTCCCATCGTGCCCACCGCCAGCGATCCCGTTTGGATTACCGCCAATGTCACCGATGACGTGAGTGTGGCCACTGTCACTCTCACGTACACCACCGGCACCGGCGGCGGGGCCAGCCAGACCAACGCCGTTTTCACCGAAACCATGGGCACCAACACCGTCAAGCCGTGGACGGGCGCTGGCGCTAGCTACGCCTGGACGGTAACCGGTAATTACTTTGAGCAACGGAGCGGAGCCAACTACGGCACGGGCAACACAAATGGTATGGAATTCAAGCAGGGCACCACCAACCTGACCGACAGCATGATCGCCACGACGAATAGTATCGATGCGCGGGGAACCTCCGGATTTGTGGAGTTTTGGATGCAGACGTTGACGATCAGCAATCAATACACCAATGCCGGCTGGACCTTCCAGTTGGATGCTGGCACCGGCTATGTCACCCGGCTCAGCGAACTGACCAGCGCCAATCACGGGTGGCAGTTGTACCACTATGACCTGCAGGTGGCCGAATTGGTCAACAGCTTGAAAATGCGGTTTCAGTTCCGTAGCGGTGAAACAAACAGCCGCATGGATCTGGATCAAATCTCCGTGAAGGTTGTCACCAGCGGGAGCAGTTATACCAATGTCACCATGCTGGATGATGGATTGCACCAGGACGGCGTGTCAGGTGACCATGTCTATGGTGGCCAAGTCCCGGCCCTGGCGGCAGGCACCACAATACGGTATTATGTCACGGCCACTGACAGTGGTAGTCTCATGGTCACCAATCCGTCTGGCGCACCTGGAGTGTCGCTGTCTTATACCGTCCAATCTGGTCCATCCAATCCACCGCCGGTCATCGCCAACACGGCCATCTCACCGGCAACGCCGTATGCTACGAACTTTGTTTGGGTCACTGCCCAAGTCACCGATAATGTCAGCGTGGCCCAAGTGGTATTAACTTATAACACCGGCAGTGGGCTCACCAATGTGACCATGTTGGACGATGGTGCTCATCAGGACGGCGTGGCTGGAGATGGCATTTATGGCGGCCAGATTCCCGTATTCCCTGCTGGCACTGCTGTCACCTACTACCTTTCCGCCACTGATAACTTGGGCGCTACCGCTACCGATCCATCGGGTGCGCCAGGAACCACCCGATCTTACATTGTGCTAAGCGGTTCAACCACACAAACCATGGGGCTGTTCCTCAACACCACAAACGCCTGGCCGGGCTACACCTTGATGGCCCCGATGCACCATACCAACACCTATCTCATCAACAACGCTGGCGAGGTGGTTCATACTTGGAAAAGCGCCTACGAGCCGGGCCGCGCCGCTTACCTGATGACCAACGGCCACATGTTCCGCGCCGGCATGGTGATGAGCGGCGGTCCCTCCACGGGCGGTGGTGAAGGCGGGCGCGTCGAGGAGTTCGACTGGGACGGCAACCTGGTGTGGGCGATTGATTATTACAGCTCAACCTATATCCATCACCATGACTTCAAGGTCCTGCCCAACGGCAACGTCCTCCTGCTCGTGGCGGAAAAGAAAACGCTGGCGGAGGTCATTGCGGCCGGATTCAATACCAACCTGCTGGATGCCAGCATCTTCACTCAGGGCTACATGCTGCCGGATTGCCTCGTCGAAGTGACGCCAACGCGCCCGTATGGCGGTACAGTCGTGTGGGAATGGCACCTGTGGGATCACATGATTCAGGATTACGACACCAACAAGAATAACTATGGCGTGGTATTCGATCATCCCGAGTTGATTGACGTCAACGGGCCCGGCATCAAGATTCCGCAGTTCTGGAACCATGTGAACGGCATTGATTACAATGTTCAATTGGATCAGGTGATGCTCAGCATCCGCGGCAACAGCGAGGTGTTTATCGTGGATCACCAGCTAACCACGGCTCAAGCTGCCAGCCATGCCGGTGGGCGCTACAGCAAAGGCGGCGACATCCTGTACCGCTGGGGCGATCCTGAGCAATACAACCGTGGCACCAGCGCCAACCGTATCCTTTACCAGCAACATCACACCCACTGGATTGACACGAATTGTCCGGGAGCAGGAAACATCCTGATCTTCAATAACGGCATTGGCCGTGGTTATTCCACCGTCAACGAAATCGTACCGCCGGTGGATGCCGCCGGCAATTACACCCTGCTGGCTGGGCAGCCATTCGGCCCCAGTACTAATTATTGGGTTTACATGGCCACCCCTCCGACCAACTTCTACTCAACAGAAATCTCTGGTGCCCAGCGGCTGCCCAACGGCAACACGCTGATCTGCGAAGGCATCAAAGGTAATTTGTTCGAAGTCACCCCGGCTGGCCAGATGGTGTGGCGGTACCTCTGCCCAGTGAGCAGCGTGCCGATGGCACAGGGCGACACCATCCCGGTTGACCCAGCGCGCCCGGACCAGTTGATGACCGCCGTCTTTCGGGTTGATCGCTATGGGACGAACTATGCCGGATTAGTCGGCCGGGACCTGACGCCGCAAGGCGCCATCGAGCGGCTGGTGTTGCCATCCCTTACGATTCAACCACAAAGTCAGACGGTGGGCTTGGGCAGCAACACGACCCTCACTGTGACAGCTTCGGGCAGTGCCCTGTTGAGCTATCAATGGTACAAAACGGGCATCGCCATCACCAACGCCACCAACGCCGTGCTCGGCCTTGGGCCCCTGACCTTGAATGACGCAGGCAGTTATTACTGCCTCGTGACCAATCAATATGGCAGTGCCACCAGTAGTAATGCTGTGCTCACTGTGACGAACACCACGCCATCCCGTATCATTGCACTGGGCGGAAATCTGGCCTTTGGCAACGTGCTGGTGGGATCGAATGCCCAGCGCACCCTCTGGATTACCAACAGCGGTAGTGCAGTGCTCAACGTTAGTAATGTAAGTTGTCCGTCGGGATTCAGCGGGGCGTGGTCCGGAACCCTTGCTGCAAGTGCGTGGACCAATGTTACGATAACCTTCAACCCAACGGGAGCCAGCAATTACAGCGGGAACCTGGTGGTCACTTCAGATGCCACCAACAATAATAATGCGCTAGCCATCTCCGGAACCGGCGCAATGGCACTAACAATTACGCTGCAGCCGTTCAGCCAGACCAATTTGGTGGGGACCATGGCCAGCTTCAGCGTGACAGCGACCGGCACGTTACCCCTCAATTATCAATGGTATAAGTCCGTGATCAGTAATCAATGGACCGTGATCAGTGATGCGACTAACGCCACCCTCAATCTGGGACCGTTGGTCTTGGGAGACGCGGGTAGTTATTCGTGCCTCGCATCCAATCTCTACGGCAGCACAAATAGCAGCAATGTGGTGCTGACCGTCTTCCAGCCGTTGAGCGTTGCGGTCCAAGGCAGCGGCAGCGTGACCTACTCACCTACCAACTACAATTACGGAAGCACCGTAATACTGACTGCAACCCCGGCTAACTGGTATCAGTTCGTGCGGTGGACGGACGGCTCAAGTGCCAACCCGCGTGCCATTGTGATTCGTGCCACCAATAATTACACCGCCCTCTTCACGAACAGCGTTCCGCTGGAACAACGGGTGATCAACAATGTCACCAACTGGGTTCCTGTCGGCATGCCGCTGGCGGTCATTGCTGGTCAAGTTGTGCTCGGGCCGACCAATCTCTCCATCCCTGCCACCGGCGCGGTGCAGGTGGCTTGGTCCAGCAGTTGGTCCAATGCCAGCATCTACTACACCCTCGACGGCTCCGACCCGGAGGCATATGGTGCGGATTATTATGGTCCGTTCACCATTTCGAACGCGACAACCCTCCGGGCGATCGCGTATAACTGGAGCACCTATGTACTTTCAATGGCTGCCGAGCCGATTCAGATCGTGTTCACCCCGGTCTGTTACGCGAAGGTGGAGACGACGGGCGGAGGAACGCTTCAGCTTGAAGCGGGCACCAACCTGTACACCGGACTTACCCTCAACCAGTTTTTTGCCACCGGATCATTGGTCACGGTCACCGCTACCCCGGCCAGCGGTTGGACCTTCCTATACTGGACGGGCAACCTGTCGGGCACCAACCCGGTTCGCCAATTGACGCTCACCTCCAATTTCTCAGCGACGGCAGTTTTTGGCACCCGTTTGACCACGCTGGTGGTTTCAACCAACGGAACAATTCAGGTTGACCCCGTGCAGCCGATTTATCCGTTTGGCACAGTCACTCATCTGATGGGCGTGCCTAACGCCGGCCAATTCTTCAACTATTGGAGTAATTCCCCGTGGGGCGCGATCTCCAATAATTCGGTACGGTACGTCGTTACCAATGCAATGCCGTCCTTCACGGCGGTCTTTGGGACCGCCCCACCGAGATTCTACACGTTAACCACCCTGGTAAGCGGCGATGGTGAGGTGAGTCAAACTCCATCGGCACTACTGTACGCCAATGGGCAGAGCGTTTCCTTGGTGGCTACCCCGAACACCAACCAGGCGTTTGTCGCCTGGAGTGGCAACACCAATGGCGCCATAATCCTTGGCAATACCCTGACTGTCACGATGAACCCCAGCCGGGTGATCACGGCCAATTTCTGCTCACCCCTGTTCCCCCAAATAACCCGCCAACCGCAAAGTTCGACGAATCTGGTCGGCACGACCGTCAGCCTGAGCCTGGGCGTATCCGGCATGAATCCGTTGGCGTATCAGTGGCTGTTTAATGGCACCAACCTGACCGGGGCCACCAATGCAACACTGACGATAACCAATCTTGGGCTGAATCACACTGGTAGTTATCAGGCACGGGCCACGAATGCTTATGGCGAAGTTATTAGTCTGCCGACGTCCCTGGTGGTTAATAATCTGGCGGTCGTATCCGTTACCAATGTCCTTCCCAGTCAGGGCCAGTTCGGTTTCCAATTCGCTCCCGAGACGCATCGGGCCTACTGGCTGGAATACAAGACCAACCTGGGCCAGCCCAATTGGATCGTCCTGCCCGGCATCACCAACGCCACCGGAACCCAGGTGCTGCTGGACCGCGCTGCCACCAACAAAGCCCGCTTCTATCGGCTAGGCTCGGCGCTGGTGCCATAAATGAGGCGTGCAAACGTCCTTGGAACAATACTGGCCTTGAACTGCCTTCCAGATGGATCAAGTTGACTGAAGCCAGGGGGACTTTGAGTTCGCGTTTTGAGATGACCTGAGATTATCATGAAAATTTCACAACCAGAGGCGGATACGTGTTGCTCACGTTTTCCAGAAGTATTCTCCATTTGACAAATGTGAACCGCCCGTTACTTTTCGACAAATAGAATGGCACAAGATTCTGCAAACAAATTGCGTCATGCATTGCTGTCAAAATACACGCATGATCATTTTGTATTTGGTTGTGCTTTGTGTGATGCACGCGGCTCCGCAAGCCTTCTGGCAAATGAATCTTTTCCATCATGAATGAACCAATATCTGCTATGACTACTCAACTCAAAAAACTCCTTGTTTCATTATCGTTGGCCCGGCTGGGGTTGACCATCCTTCTCAGCTTGGTCATCTCCAACGGTCTGTTGGCGCAATCCACCAACTGGGTGGGTGGCACGAACCTGCTGAATACCGCCTATGGCTTATCGTCGGACAGCGACGTGGTGGATGGTGCCACCCTGATTGTCACCAACGGCGGCAGCCTGACCGCTGGGCTGGTGAATGTGGGGCCCACGAATCGTGCCACGCTCACCCTGCTGACCAACGCCGCTATCACCGTGCAACAGTTGCTGGCCACGAATGTGATCATCGGCGGGGTGACGAATTCCATTTTGAACTTTGGGGCCTCGGGAACCGGCTCGGGAACACTGATCACTTCCAATGGCACCGGCAGCAGTTATGCGTTCAAATTATTGCTGGCGTCCAATGCGTGGACATTCAATGGGAATTGGGCCATGAACGGCGGCACCAATCTTTTCAGCAATGCGGCAACCAATGGCGGTGCTTCGCAGAATAATTCAACTCCGATTTACGTGGGCAACGGCTTCAATAACGCCCAAGTTAGTGTAAACACCAACGCCGTCTTGTGGCTGGCTGTCCCCACCAACAGCATGGCAACAAATATTCCAAGTTTGATCATCGGCTACGGAAATGCGACCAATAACGTGGTCACCATCAACAACGGAACCGTTATAATTACCAATAACATTCCTTTCTCAGCTCCCACCCTCAAACCCGGACAAAACATCCCGATTACACTTGGCAGTTCTGTCGGCTCCTTTGGCAACCAATTGTTAGTCACCAACGGGGCACGGGTATTCCTGGCCTGCCGGAGGGACGCCGGTGTTCAAGGACTCTACGTAGGCTCCGCCGGCAGTGGCAACAGCGTCATCGTGGCCGGCACGAATGCTGCGGGACAAAAAGCCATGATTAATATGTTTACTGAGCGGCTGCAAACCTGCAACAACGTTGCAGGAACGAACAATTGGGTGCGGGTGGATCAAGGCGGTGTCATATCCAACGCGACCATCATGATGTACAATAACTTTGGATACCTGTACATCACCAACGGCGGCCAGTTCTATGCCGGTGGTATCACAATTGGCCGCATTGGTTTCAACAGCGGTCTGGTCGTGGGTGGCGCCGACTCCGCCGGCAACAAAGCGCTGCTGTATTCTGCAGCCAACACTATGGTCATCGGTGGCGGTTCAGTATCAGTAACATCGGGCACCAACCCTGGCACCAACTGCTTTGCGCGGGTGGAGGCGGGCGGATTAATAACCAACGTGACCAGTATTAATTCTAATTTGCTTTCAAGTTGAGACTAAATATGATATATTCTCTTCATGGCA
>JBAXGN010000126.1 GCA_037139415.1 Verrucomicrobiota bacterium
CGCAGCCATAATCTGCTGGCGACAGACAATATCTATTTACGGATAAGCACTTAGCTGACTTTTCCGGAAAACCCTACAAGTTGGATTACACCACAACAGAATCATGGGAACCGCACAGCGCATTTTTCATTCTGTCCGTCACGGCACGGTCGGAATTAAATCATGGACTTTAGATGGCCGCGAACACCCACCACAAATCTCATAACCAGCGGAGCAGCGAGGATTATATGAAGAAGTTAACGGCAGTTTGGTTAATGGCAATGGCGATGATTGCGGCGGGGCATGCGGCAACATTTTTTGTCGCGCCGAATGGCGATGATGCGAATCCGGGATCGTTGGCGAAGCCTTTTGCCTCGCCGGCGTACGCGCGTGATGCCATCCGCGCCGCGAAGCTGCACGGCGACAAGGGGCCGTTCGCCGTCGAGCTGCGCGGCGGTGTTTATGCGCTGAACGAAACGATCCTGCTCACCCCGGAAGACTCCGGCACGGCGGAAGCACCGGTGATCTGGCGCGCGCATGCGCAGGAAAACGCAGTGATCAGCGGCGGACGTGTGATCGGCGGCTTTCGCGAAAGCACGGAAAACGGTTTACGTCGCTGGAGCGTGGAACTGCCGAACTTCAAAAATGGAACGCAGCCGTTCCGCCAGCTTTTTGTGTCCACGACTGAGCAGGCGTTTGAGCGGCGTTATCGCCCGATGCTGGGCATGAAGCGCGTGGATGCCGTGACGGAGTCGCCGCGGCGCGAGGGCGCGCGTCACCGCGCGGCGCAGCGCGATTTCTATTTCGCGCCCGGCGACTTCCAAGCCTGGGAAAACCTTTCCGACGTGGAAGTGGTGGTGCTGCACGTCTGGAGTTCGTCGCGCCTGCGCGTCCAGCAGGTGGACACTCGGAAGAACATCGTGACCTTCACGGGACGGCCGACATTCGCGGTGGATCAGGATGGGTTGCAGCCCTATTTCATCGAGAACGTGAAGGAGGAATTGAAGTCGCCGGGCCAATGGTATCTCGACCGGCCGAGCGGCGTGCTTACCTATCTGCCGTGCGCAGGCGAGACGCTGACAAACACGCGGATCGTCGCGCCACGGCTCGTGAACGTGATGGTTTGCCAGTCCGCGGCGCACATCGAATTCCATGGCTTGACCTTTTCGCACAACGAGGCGCCGTTGCCGCACGATGGCTATGGCGGCTCCCAAGGACAGGCCGATCTGCCCGCGGCGATTGAATTGAACGGCGCGCGGAATTGCGCGCTTGTCCGCTGCGAAGTATCACGGGTGGGAAGCTATGGCATCGGCATGGGTGCCGGCTCGCACAGCAACCGCGTCATCGGCTGCCGCTTGTTCGATCTAGGCGGCGGCGGCGTCAAGATCGGCGACTTGCGCATGACCGCGTCGGCGGATTATCCGGTGCTGCCCACCGGCAACCGGATCGAGAACTGCGCGATCTCCGACGGCGGCCTGATGTATTTCTCGGCCAACGCCATCTGGGGCGGTTTCTCGCGCGGCACGGTCTTGCGCCACAACCAGATTTGGAATTTCCCCTACTCGGGCATCGCGCTCGGCTGGAGCTGGAACGACACGCCCACCGGCTGCGCCTCGAACCGCATCGAATACAACTCCATCAGCAACGTTATCGCGCTGCTCGCCGATGGCGCAAGCATCTACACGCTCGGTCGCCAGCCGGGCACGGTGATCCGCGGCAACGTGGTACGCGACACGGTGCGCAGCCCGTTCGCCAAGCATGACTGGCAGCTCGGCCTCTATCTCGACGAAGGCTCGGCGGGAATGCTGGTGGAAAATAATTTTGTCTTCAACGTGGGCACGCACGGCTTCAACAGCAACGGCGGCGCGCAAAATGTGGTCCGCAACAACATCTTCGGTCCGGTGCACGGCAAGCTCGAGCCCTTCATCCGCTTCCACAAAAAATCCTATACACGCGCGAATGTTTTCACGCGCAACCTTTGCTATCTCGACAGCACGAACCTGACCGACGCCGCCTGGGACAAGACGCTGTGCGACTGCCGCTCGAACCTCTACTGGAATTGTGCCGGCCTGCCGCTTCTGTTCCAGACCAATTCGTTCACCGAGTGGCAGGCGGGCGGCCAGGACGCCGGTTCGCTCAACGCCGATCCGCTGTTTGAAGATCCGGCGCACGGCGACTTCCGCCTGAAGAAATCCTCGCCGGCCTTTGCGCTCGGCTTTGAGCCATTCGACTACACCGTCGCCGGTTTGGAACCGGAATTTCGCGGCGTGGCCGCGGCGGTCAAGATAGCCGCGCCACCTTGCTACGCGATGAAACTGCCCGGCCCACGCCCCTTCACCGGCTTCGCGATCGAATTCGACGACGTCGCCGTGAGCCGCCTGCCGCGCGGCTTCACCTGCAACGGCGGCCGGCCGGAGGCGACCTTCCAAGTGGCCGATGGCATTGGCAAAAATGGCCACCACGCGCTGGCCGCCACCACCACGCGCAAAGCAGCCAAGCCGTTCTATCCCTACGTGACCTATCGAATTCCGGAGAACCTCGATCACGGCACCGTCCGCTTCGCATGCGATGTGCGCCAGAAAGCGGATGCGCCCGCGTTTCTGGACATCGGGTTCCGCGATTATTCCAAGCGCGGTAATCCCTCGAAGGAATTCACCTCGCTGCCCGGCGTCACGTTCGCCCTCGATGGCACGATCAAATCAGCCTCCGGTGTGCTGGCCAAAGCCGCGCTGGGAACGTGGACGCATGTCGAAATTTCATTCCCGCTCACCGGCGACAACCGCACGGCGAGCATCGCTGTGACAATGGCCGATGGTTCGCGCAAGCAAGTGAGCGCACCGATGGCCGCAGCGTTTAAGGCCTTGAGCTCCCTCGGTTTTTTCTGTAACGACTCCGCCGATGGCGCATGCTATTTTGACAATTTGAAACTGGAGTACAAGCCATGAAACTCCCGCTTGAAAAAACGGTTCAAACTGGAACATTAACCGCTCTTGCGCCGAGTAGCGACTGGCGGTAGCGTTCCAAAAAGCAAATCTATCAGTAAAAAGTGAATAGATACAGGTTCAAATCAAAAAATGAGAACGCTTAAACCATTCTCAAAATCATTTCCGGTAGCTATTGCATTAGCTATCTTCCTGATAACCACGCCCGCACTTTTTACCCAAACAACGCCACGGGATTATCGCTTTGACGGTTCAATCTCCTTACCGGTTCTTCAGAACTATCTTTCCCGCGCCATCCATATGGGGCGACTTGGCGAAGGTGTAGGGAACACGGCTGACAATATACGCATGGTGAAGTCCATCCCGCGCAGCGACAATGAACCGGGGGGGGGGCGCATGAAAAACCAATTTCTTAGCAGTTACTACTACGGATGGGAAGCAAGTCAAACGCTCAACCGAACCGGACCTGCAAATTTCCTCTTGGCAGGAGGCGCGGACAGCCAGACACTGAATCCATACTAAATCTATCATGAAATACATCCGACAATGCTGGTCAACAACGGTCGTGCTGGGGTTGCTTCTTGGCCTGAGCCTCGCCACCGTGCAAGCGGAAAACCAATCCGTGAAGCCGGTCAAGCAGTGGCGCGGCACTTTCCCCCAGCCGAAAGATGAGGGCTGATGAAAGAGGTGCCCGCCCGCGGCTACATCACCAACGCCAAAGCGTGGGCCAAACTCTGGAAAGCCTGGCGAGGACAGGAAGAGCTTCCCCCAATCGACTTTCAGAAACAGCTCGTCCTGGTCGGAGCCACCGCGTGCGCCGGAAACCAAATCTCCCCCGGTTTCACCCTCGACGCCAAAGGCGACCTGAAGGGCGGTTTCATGTCCACCATGATGGCCGGCCCCGGGTTCGCTTATGCGATCGCCGTGATCAATCGCGCGGCGGTCAAAACGTACAACGGCCAGCCGATCGCGAAGGATTGAAAGGCGGGCGCGTCGGGTTCCTGCAGTTCTCCCGCGCAGCGACAATGAACCGGGGGGCGCATGAAAAACCAATTTCAGTAACCATGAAACACAAGCTCACACTACTCACCACCCTACTGCTGGCGCCGCTGGGTGCGCTGCACACTGCCGAGACTGTTACCCCAGTCCCTGGCTCGGCCGAATGGACCCGCTGCAACCTTTTCAACGATCCGAGCGCGGCATGGAACGCCGTGGCGGCGGGCGCGGAAAGCCCGCTGCCGCTGCGCAGTCTCATTACGCCTGTGCTGCTACCGGACGGCAGCGAGTTTAGAACATGGGAACCAGCGCAGCCGCCACAGCCCCGGCGAACGTTCATCGTCGCGCAACGGCACCCCCAAGCCTCCGACGACAACCCAGGCAGCGAGAACCGGCCTTGGAAGACCATCGGACGGGCCGCCAAGATGTTGGAGCCGGGTGACTGGGTAATCGTCAGGCAAGGACTCTATCGCGAATGGGTCCGGCCGGCCCGTGGTGGAACGAGTCCCCAGCAGATGATCGTCTATCAGGCTGCGGCGGGCGAGGAAGTGATCATTTCCGGTGCAGACCCGCTGACTTCCAAGTGGATGCCATCCGCCTTGGCCGGCCAAGCACCGGTCGCCAAGGCTTGGATGGTGGAACTGCCGGCATCGTTGTTTACGGACTACAATCCGTTCGCCGAACGGAACATCAGCGCCAACATGACCGAAGGGCTACCGGGCATGGCAAAGCAATTCGGATGGCTAAAGCCGCCATTCACCTTGCCTCAAGGCTTGATCTTTCAGGACGGACGCCGGTTGAAACAGGTCGTCCAATACGCGGATCTGGCGCAGACCGATGGCGCATTCTGGATCGAGCCAGGCGGGCGGCATCTACACCTCCACATATTCGACGGACGGCAGCCAGCCGAGGCTGCTTGGGAAGTCACCACCCGGCCCTTCGCCTTCGCGCCCAAACGGCCAGGGCTGGGGTTTGTCCGCATGGCCGGTTTTACCGTCGAGCGCGTGGCCAACTGTCTTCCCGTGCCCCAACACGGTGCCATCTCCGCCAACCAAGGGCATCACTGGATCTTGGAGAACAACGTCGTTTGTCAAGTCAACGGCTTGGGAATGGACTGCGGGCGGCGTCAGACGTTCTTGCCCTGGCTAGTGCCGGCCGACACGCCCAAGCTGGCCGGCGTAGGTCACATCGTGCGCGGCAACACCTTTATCGAGTGTGGTGCCTGCGCGCTATCGGCCCTGGGTTTGATCGGCGGATTGGTGGAGGACAACAAATCTACCGGCTGCGGATGGCACCGCGTGCTCTCGCTGCTCGAGGCTGGCGGCATGAAACTACACTATCTGAAGCACTCGCTGATTCGCCGCAACATCATCCACGACACGGTGAACTGCTATGGGCTGTGGGTTGATCACAGCATTCACAACACGCGTGTGACGCAGAACATCGTGGCCGGGTCCGACAGCGCTGCGTTCTACATGGAGGCCTCTTACGGGGCCAATCTCGTTGACCACAACATTTTCTGGGGTGGTAACAGCGACGGCATACTCCTCCAGCACACCGGCAATGCCACCATCGCCCACAACCTCATTGGCGGATTCAAGGGACTGCCTGTGCGCATTGATCTGGCGCGCCCTACGGACAAGGGACGGATGGTGGATATGGAAACCAAGCGGATGTCATCATCGGACCACAACAGCGTCGTTGGCAACGTGTTCTACGGCTTCGAATCGCGTAGCTCCAAAATCCCTGACGGAATGGACAACGAGTCGGACTACAACCTGTTCGTCAACCCCGCCGGCGGCATACCGTTCGACCTGGCCGCCTGGCAGAAGAAAACCGGTCTCGACCGGCACGGCCAAGTGGCCGCAGCCACGCTGGAATTCTCGGCCCAAAATTGGAAGCTCTGCGGCATGCCACCGACGCCGGAGTGCCCCCGGATCGTGCCGATCACCTCCGACTACTTCAATGTCCCGCGAAGCGGCACGACGACCGACGCCGGTCCGTTCCTCAAACCTAACCTGAAACCCGAAATGGTGTTGATCAAGAGAGCCTCCGCCAACGAGACGCGGCCATGAGGCCGGCGAAAGGAACAACGATGAACCACACACGCTCTGCCGCTGGCTCCGCCGGCCACGCTGCACGCGGGCCGTAATTTTTCGGAAGGTCCAAGGTTTGGAAAACACCACGTCGGCTTTTTCCAAGTCTTGGAAAAATACGGCACACAGACTTCCAATGCTTGGAACTGACGATCAAATGAAAACGAAATACGGGTCAAACTGGAACATTAACCGCTCTTGCGCCGAGTAGCGGCTGGCGGTAGCATTCCAAAAAGCAAATCTATCAGTAAAAAGTGAATAGACACATGCTCAATTTAAAAAACATGAACACGCTTAACCACTTTCCACAGTTGTTTTCGGTAACTATTGCATTCGCTATATTCCTGATAACCACGCCCATACTTTGTGCCCAAACAACGCCACGGGATTATCGCTTCGATGGTTCAATCTCCTTGCCGGTACTTCAGAACTATCTTTCCCGCGCCATCCATATGGGGCGACTTGGCGAAGGTGTGGGGAACACGGCTGACAATCTACGCATGGTGAAGTCCTTAGGTGCAAAATACCTTGGCCGGGTAATCGTTATCTTTGGTAAGGAGAGTACGTTTCCGCAACGGCTTAAAACCACTCGCACCCTAGGTGCACAGATCCATGCGGATGACCCCGACGTTATCCTTGAAGGAGGGGTATTCGAATATGTCAGCACTGACGTTAACACCTTGCCCATTCCGGCATACGTTTTCCAGCAATTTAACCTGCCGGTCGAGACTCGCAATTTCCGGCAAGCGGATATGGTGTTTGCTGATAATCCGATCATAAAAAGACCCTTCACGGTGCCGGATATCACCAAGCTGGAGACCCAGCTATGGTACTACTACCTCGCCACCTCTCAGATTGATGCCGGTATGGAATCAATCCACTGGGGATATTTCGAGCCACAAGCGGTTAATGATAAAGCGAGCCGATATGCGAACTACTACGATATGTTGGCACGGGTCCGCCTCTATGCAAGGACACATGCGAGAAGACATTTCGTGCTCTGTAATGCTGATACAGGCCCTACTATTGTGGTCGGAGATAAATTGCTTTTTGATTTTGGCTCCGCTCCGCTGGGTGGTTGCAAGCCAAAAGTGGTTTTCGAACAACCCCAGAAGGTAATTCTTACCGGGAAATATAATAGTGGACGTGGCATTACGCCCAGTGGCTGGAAGACTGCAAAACTTCCCTTCCTGATCCATTTCGATAACACAGGCCGCCAAGGCCCGCCAGACACTGGGATATGGGGAAGGGACGAGATTACGTGGTTTGCAAACCAACCGGAGGCATACCGCAACGAGTTTCTCCGCTATGCGGACAACTATATCAGCACCATGTGGCCCGATAATGTCGGGCATCTTGAAATGCCGGGTAACCGAATAATTACGCCAGCAATTAATGGAAACAGAAATTACATTGCCAACGCAAGAGCCTTGAATCCATTGGGATTCAATCAGGAGGAAACCATCCGCCAGATATGGAGTGCGAAATGAACATCGGATCAAAGAGGGGAAAAGGTAATATATATCGGCCCAAACCAACAAGAATGAAAAAACGTAAGCAATCGCCGCACCGCGTCCAGTAATTCAAGGCGTGAACCGTACCAAAAATGAAAGGATTCGTATGATCCTGTTTAGAAATAGGCGACTTTTAGCTCTATTGTTTGTTAATCTGATTCTTCTGCTTTTCAGTTCATCGCCGTCGTTCGGTTCGGTAACGCTGGTGGATGCGAAACATAAGAGCGTGTGCACCATTGTTATTCCGGCCAAGCCAAACTTGGTGGAGCATTTTGTGGCCAAAGAGTTGCAATATCATTTGGCCGAGTCCACCGGCTTGATTCCGCCCATCAAGAATGAACCGAATGCACCGTCCACGGGAACACGAGTATTCCTCGGCAAGTGCAGTGCTGCCGGTAAGGCGGGCATTGACATCTCAAAACTAGGGCTGAACGCCTACCGCATCAAAACCAGTGAGAACGACGTTTTCATTTGCGGCCAGGACACCGGGGGCGATCCGCTCGACATGAAGACCGGGGTGGGAACTCTATTTGGGGTCTATGATCTGTTGGAAAAGAACGCATCGGTCCGCTGGCTTTGGCCGGGGACTTTGGGCGAAGTGATTCCGAAACATGCGACGGTTTCTATCCCAATCGCAAACACCGTGATCAGCCCGCTTTTGATCCAGAAACAGTGGCGAGCCGGTGCTGAGTATGGTGGTGTTCCCAATGGTGGATATTACGGGTTTTCCACTCAAGCGAAGTTCAAGGCATTTTCAAAAGGCCAGTATACTTGGTTGAGAAGGCAACGATTTTTTCTGAACCCTACCATGGCTTACGGGCATTCATTTACCAAGTATTATGATAAATATTACAAAACTCATCCGGAATACTTCGCCCAACTGCCAGATGGAAAGCGGCGGCTTGACCCGAAGGGGTCCAAACAAGCGGATATGATTGCCATGTGTGTTTCCCAGCCCGCGCTATGGAACCAGATCGTTGAAAACTGGAAAACGGCCGGCAAGTCTGAGTTCATCAATGTTTGCGAAGACGATACTCCCGGCAGCTGCGTTTGCAGCAATTGCATGACATGGGATGTGCCGGACCCGGAGAATAAGGTTCCGTTTGACCAGCGCCTGGAGACGGTGACCAAAGCCTGGCAGAATGCCAAAGGCGGGTGGAGTGAGTGGATGAATGGGCTTGGTTCCATGACCGACCGATATGTGAAATTTAACAACGCGGTTTACGGACTGGCTTCAAAAGAGCGTCCGGATGTGAAAACCGTCTTCTACGCATATAACAACTATGTTAAACCGCCCCTCGAGATCAAGATGAACAAAAATGAATTCATCGGGCTTATCCCGGGAGGCTCGCATTTTCCTTGGAATAAACCCGAATCAGATGATTTTAGAAAATCCCTGCTCGCCTGGGCGGATGTGGGCGCCAGCATCTTCTTCAGACCCAACACCACTTACCAAGGGAACGCTTTCCCGGTTTTCTATGGCAAAACGCTTGCCGCGGATCTCAGTTATGGTTTTAAGCATTCCATGCTGGGAGTGGATTTTGACGCTTTGACCGGCCAATATGCCGCCCAGGGGCCGACACTCTACTGCATCGCCAGAGCCTTGAACCAACCGGATCAAGATGCAGATCAATTCCTTGATGAGTTTTATTCTGCGTTCGGGCCGGCGAAGAAAGCGGTCAAAGCTTATTTTGAGAACTGGGAGGCATACTCCACCAAGTGGACTCCCGAGAGCACCGCAGCCGCAGAAAAACGGAATGCCAAATATGAATCTGGATGGTATGCTATCTATGCCATTACCAAAGAGATCTTTCCCGAGAAAGCCTGGGAGACCGGATGGAAGTTTCTGGCCCAGGCAAAGCGGGCGGCAAAAGGCGACATGCTGGCATCGGAGCGGGTTGCCTTCCTGGAAAAAGGATTGAAGCATGCCTGGCTGGTTCAGGAAACCGCCAATGCGTTCGAGCACAAGATGGACACCAAGGATGCTTCAAGATTCAATGCCGCTCGCAAGCAGCTCATTGATTATCGGAAATCGATCGAGGGCGACTTCGTTTCCAGCATGGCGATCATCACCTACTATGAGTCGAATTCTTGGGGCAATCCGAAAGAGAACATTTCAAAGTGACGCAAACATTCTACTCTCGCTGCCGGCGGCTTCCGGTTGATCGAGGTGTCGTCCGAAGGAAACTGAATTGTCAAGCGCGCCTCAAACATCTAATGTAACCGCAGTGATACGTTTAATGAAAGGTCTCATGCAACCACTCCATTTAATGGTAATGCTCGCCGCGTTCGGGCTGACCGTGGTTCAGGCCTCGTCGTTGCCAGCCCGCTACGACGTGCTGATTGCCGGAGCGGGCACAGGTGGTTGGGGCGCGGCTGTGCAGGCGGCGCGCATGGGATGTTCGGTGGCGCTGATTGAGGAGACCGACTGGATTGGCGGCCAGATGAACGCGGCGGGAGTAACCTCCATGGATGAAGGTACCATCATCCGCCAACAAGGGATCTACCATGAGTTTTATGCACGTGCAGTGGACGCCTACCAGAAACTTGGGAAATCGGTGGCCACCTGCTATTTCAGTGACCACTCCTGCGCGGTTGAGCCGAGGATCGGTCAAAAGATTCTGTATGACTTCATCCGGGAGACAAACCAGAAGGGACCTGGGCACATCCAAGTCTCCCTGCGATCGCGCGTGGTGAAGGTGTTGCGCGATGGCAATCGAGTGCAGGGTGCGGAGGTTGAACTTGCGCGTCCGGATGGCGCGGTCACCAACCACGTTGAGTGCGCGATTCTGGTGGACGCCACCGAATACGGTGATGTCCTTCCGCTGGCAGGCGTGCGTTACCGCCTTGGCAAGTGCGTGAGCGACAGCCTCGATCCCAAAGCGCGGATGCAGGACAACACCTGGACCGCGGTCCTCAAGGAGTATCCGCAGGGCATCCCTATGGAATTGCAAATGCTCGCGCCGCCGCCGGGTTATGCGGAGGTGAGGCAGAGGAAACACTTTGAGCGGATTCAAATTATTAACGACAGCAAACACAAGCTGGGATTTAACGACATCTATGCTCAAAAGGCCCCGTGGCTGGCCATCTCCTGGTACCGTGGCATGCCTGACTCCTCGCGCAAGGACGGGCCTCCCTATCCTGTTCCCACCCGAACCCATCTGAACATTTCTCAGAATGATATCGGCATAACGGTCGTCGACGTGGTTGATCCCGCAAAACGTTGGGCGAAGGAGATTGAGATGCGTTTGGTCACACTCCAACTACTCTATTACTTGCAGCACGAATTGAAGTTACCGTGGTCGGTCGCAAGCGATGAAGGCTATGATTCCCCCTATAATCGCGACCAAATTGCTCGCATCGTGAGCGAAAAACCGTCCTTGAAACCCTATGAACGCATCCTGCAACTGTTTCCGCCGATCGCTTATGTCAGGGAAAGCCGTCGCATGATTGGCGTTCATACGGTGGTGGGCGCCGAAATCAACCGGACCGAGGCGCCGAAGTTCTTTGCGGATGCCATTTCGGTGAACGATTACGGCGAAGACTTGCATGGGGCAAAATCACCTAATGATATGGAACAGAACCTCGAAGCAGCTCCCAGCCCGGCGAGGGAAAAGCTTCCCTGGAGCAAGCGAGGCGGACCCTTTCAATTGCCATTCGCGGCGTTCATTCCTGAAACCGTTGATGGCTTTCTTGCCGCCGAGAAGAACATCTCCCAATCGCGTCTGGTCAATGGCGCAACCCGGCTGCAACCGAGCACCATGGTGAACGGCCAGGCGGTCGGGGCGATTGCGGCACTGGCCATCAAAAACAAAATCCAGCCGCGAGCCGTTGATCCGATCCGGGTGCAGAATGTCATGTTGGACGCCGGGGTGCAATTGGTTTATCCGGCATCGTCAGCGCCACGCGGCAGCCCGGAATGGAAGCAGGATCAACTGGGGCGATTGCACCCCAAAGCGCCCAAGTAACCGTATGAATAAAAGAACCTTGATGTGTCTTGCCCTGGCCTTGATTTCACCGGCGCTGTTTGGAACGGAGTATCATGTTGCCATGACCGGAAGCGATACCGGCACAGGCTCGGCCAACTCCCCTTATCGCACGATTCAAAAGGCGGCGGCGGCCATGGCGGCAGGGGACACCTGCTACATTCACGCCGGCACTTACTATGAAGCAGTGCGGCCAGCCAAATCCGGCCTGGAGGGCAGCCCGCTGACATTTGCCGCTTTTGGAAAAGATCAAGTGGTGGTTCACGGCGGCAAGGTGATAACGGGTTGGACGAAATACAAAGGCAACATCTACCAGGCACCGATGCCGGAGAAGGTCAAAGATTTGTTTGTCAATGGGCAATACATGCTGCTGGCGCGTCATCCGAATCAGCCCTTCGATCAGGTCAAGGGTTTCGACATGCTTCGTCCAACCCTTGGCACGACCAATCCGCCAGCCGATGTGGACTGGACGGGCGTGACGGTTTTCAAGAGCACCAACAAGGAGGGGTGGTGGAACAGTTTTACCAAGCAGAATAGTTATGAGTTTCTTCCTGATGATGTTGCGCGGGGTGGATGGTTGATGGGCGTGCCGGGACTTATAGATTCAGCAGGCGAATGGTGCTGGAAAGACGGCATTCTTTATCTCTATCCGCCCGGTGGAAAAGATCCGTCAACGCTTCTGGTGGAGGCCAAGGTGCGGGATACCGGATTCGACCTGTCCGACCGTAACTATATCGTCCTGAGACACCTCACCGTGTTCAGCGCAACCATCAATATGAATGTTGCCGAACATTGCGTGCTGGACGGCTGCAAGGTGTTTTATGTCAGTTCAATATTTGACCCTTTGACATTTAACACCAAGCCAAAAGACCTGTTTGCGCCCATGACCACCAATCTGGCCGGCAAGGGCGTCCTGGTGAACGGCTCTCACAACCAGATCAGCAATTGTGAGATCGCCCATTCTTGGGGCAACTGCGTTTCGATTCTGGGAACAAGCAACACGGTGGATAACTGTGAAATCTACGACGCCAACTGGCAAGGATGGGAATGCGCTGTGATTGCCATGAACGGTGGCGGACACCGCATTACGCAGAACACGTTACATGATGCCCAGCGCTCCATAATCACCTATTCGAAAAAGTGCGACATGACTCCGTTGGCGGTTCCGTCATACATCGAATATAATGACCTGTACAATTCCGGGCTGGCGAAAACCGACAACGGCGGGTTTTACTGTTTCTACACCGACGGCAATGGCACGGTCATCGCCTACAACTGGATTCATGACAACTTTAACGCCTTCAATCCCACGCTGCACAGCGGCTGCGGCGTGTATCTGGACGACTATTCCTCGCGTTTTATCGTCCACCACAATGTTGTCTGGAATATGAAGACCGGCTCGTCCGCAACCGGAATCAGAGCAAACAACCCCGCCCCCAACAAGCGGCAGCCGAATTCCCACCAAATCTACAATAACACCATGTGGGATTGCTTGCGAGCCATCAACTCGGCGGACAAGGATTGGAATGGTGCGACCGGTCGGCCCTATTGGAGAGACACGCAAGTGTTCAACAATATCCTGCTCAAGCCTCAAACATTCGGTCCGGCAATCGTTGGAAATAACTTTACCAACGCCAATGCCATGTTTGTGGATCCCGCCAACCATGATTTCCGCTTGAAGGCCGGATCGCCGTGTATTAACGCCGGCAAGGTCATCCCAGGAATCACGGATGGCCATATCGGTTCCGCGCCCGATATCGGCGCCTACGAATTTGGGGGAGTTTACTGGAAGCCGGGACGCCTTACGGAAAGCAAGGTGCAATGAACGGCAATAGAACACAACACGTTGACGGTTGTGCTATGAAAAACAAACCAGCGGACATGAATCGCCGCAACTTTCTAGCCAAGACCTGTGCGGCTTCAGGTTTGGTTGCCTTCCACCCGAACCTTCTTTGGGGGCAAGAGCAGTCTGTGGACGATGGTGTGGAGAAGGTCTTGGTCATCTTCAAGACACACTTGGACCTCGGGTTCACTGATTTGGCGTCGGCAGTCATCAAGACTTATGTCGAGCAATTCATTCCCAGAGTGTTGTCGCTTCGCGAACAAATCGAAAGAGAACACCAGCCGGACCGCTATGTTTGGACCACTGGCTCGTGGCTGATTTACCGGTATTTGGAGGAAGCATCACCGGAAAACCGACGGCGGATGGAGCGCGCGATCCTGGCGGGCGATCTCGTCTGGCACGGGCTTCCCTTTTCGATGGAGACTGAGTTGATGGATCGGTCGGTTTTCCGATTGGGAATGGCCTTTTCTGAAAGGCTGGACCGGCGGTTTGGCCGGAAAACCATTGCCGGGAAGATAACCGATGTTCCCGGTCACACCCGCGGGATTGTGCCGGTAATGGCCGAGGCAGGACTGGAACTGTTGCACATTGGAGCCAATGACGGGAGTGCGGAGCTTGACGTGCCGCCGCTCTTTCTCTGGAAAAGTCCCGAGGGCTCCGACCTCATGGTGATGTATCAACACAGTTACGGAGGCGTGGCCGTGCTGCCGGGCGGACGAACGGCGGTTTCAATCAATTTTACTTGGGACAACCTTGGTCCTCACACAGCAGCCGAGATCACGAAAATCTACGCGGTTTTGCGAACGCGCTTTCCCAAGGCGCAGGTCTTTGCTTCGGACCTGAATGCACTGGCTGCCGAAGTGAGGTCGCTACGCCCGAGACTGCCGGTGGTGACCCAAGAGTTAGGGGATACCTGGCTTTGGGCCACATCAAGTGATCCGCTCCTGATGGCGCGATTCCGGGAAATATCGCGGCTGCGTAGCGAGTGGATCGCCCAAGGCAGGCTTAGCGCGAACGACGATGTTGACCTGGCTTTCGGCAAGCACTTTCTGTGTGTGCCTGAACACACTTTCGGAACCAAGGCGGTGCATAGTCATCCGGACATTTACGAGATGGCGGCTTTTCGTGCGTCCCGAAACCTCCCGGAGTTCAGGTTTATGGAGCAGTCGTGGGCGGATAAGCGCGCCAATATTGACCGTGCCGGCGGCGCTTTGCCGGCGGAATTGGCGGCCGAGGCGGGGGCGCGCTTGAAATCCCTCAGTCCGGTGCGGACGGAACGTGACCGCTTGCGCAAGCTCGATTCTCCTAGCGAGAAACTGGAGACGAAACACTTCCGGATCGGGTTCGATGAGAAAACCGGTGCCATCCGTTTTCTGGAACACCGGGCATCGCGCCGGCAATGGGCCGGTTCCGCCCACAGTTTGGGTCTGCTCTCGTACCAAACTTTTTCACCGCCGGATTTCAACCGGTTCCTGGACCAATACGTAATGCCAAAGCTGCGCAACAAGGATTGGTGTTTGAATGCTTGGAGCAAACCGGGTCTGGAAAAGACCCACGCCCAGAGCGCCTTGTTTTTTACGACGCTGAAGCAGCTTTGGCACGAGCAACGTCTGGACGGACATTTCTTTCTAGCCGACCTGGAGGTGCGGGACGCCGGAGATTCAGGGTGCCCACGCGAGATTATTGTTGAGACTTTCGTGCCCGACAGCGAACCGACGCTGCGACTGACGTTGAAATGGTTCAACAAGCCCGCCTCCCGTTTGCCCGAGGCGCTTTGGTTTTCATTCACTCCGCCAATATCCCGTGACGGCCGATTTGAAATGGACAAGATGGGGCAGGCAATCTCTCCGCTGGAGGTCGCCAAGGGCGGGAATCGAAGTCTGCATGTTGTGATCCGTGGCGTGTCCTATCACGACCAGCGAGGCGGCTTCCAATTGGAGACGTTGGATGCCTTTCTGTTGTCCCCCGGCCGGCGGTCGCTGCTGACTTTTGATTACCAGCAGCCCGACATGGCAGGAGGGCTGCACTTTTGCCTCTTCAACAACACGAAGAGCACGAATTATCGGACGTGGTTCGAGGATGATATGCAGTTTCGATTCAACCTGTTGTTTTGAAGCTCGCAAGGTGTTTCAATTCTTTACCAACAAAGAAAACATCATTAAAATTCTGACCCAATAGAGATAAATATGCATAAATTAATTCTAAACGTAGCAATGGTTCTCACGACGCTCACAGTCGGCTCCGCAGCTGAACGCGAATGGCCGTGCTTCCGCGGCTCGAACCACGACGACAAATCCCCCGACCAGGGCCTTTTGAAGGAGTGGCCCACCAACGGTCCGGCGAAGCTCTGGCAGTTTACCGGACTGGGCAAGGGGTTCTCGACCGTCGCCGTCAGCGGCGGTGCGGTTTACGCCTCCGGTGACGTAGACGGACAGATGACGCTCTTCGCCCTCGATATGGACGGAAAGCTAAAATGGAAGGTCGCCCACGACCGGGCTTGGACGCAGAGCTATACCGGGTCGCGTTCAATGCCCACGGTGGAGGGCGACATGCTTTACCTCGTTTCGGGCCATGGACTGATTGGTTGTTACAGCACCCGGAACGGCACCAAGGTCTGGACGCGGACAATGCAGGAGCTGGGTGGAAAAACGCCCAACTGGGGTTACACCGAATCGGTGCTGATCGTCGGCAAGACGGCCGTCGTGACACCGGGCGGTGCGGGCTGCATCACCGCGTTAGACAAAGCCACAGGCAAGACGATCTGGCAAAGCACAGGGTTTGATGGCCCTGCGCACTACGGCTCCTGCACCCCCTTCACGTTCAACGATGTCCCCATGATTGCGGCGGGCACGGGTGGCGGACTATTTTGCGTTGATGCCCGCAGCGGCGCCAAGATTTTCTCGAATCCTCATAGCGCCGGCAACACCGCCAACATCCCTTCGCCAGCGGCCGCTGATGGATACGTCTTCTGGGCCACTGGCTACGGCAAGGGCGGCATCTGCATGAAACTCGGATCAGCCGGGGCCGAACCGGCGTGGACAACCAAGGAACTGGTCTGCCATCACGGCGGTTACCTGATCGAAAAAGGCTTTATCTACGGCAACCATGAGCGCGGCGTTGCGTGTCTGGACCTGAAAACCGGTCAGAAAAAGTGGTTCGAGAAGGGGGTGGGCAAATGCTCGATCACTTATGCCGATGGGATGCTGTACCTTTTCGGCGAGAACGACGGTGTCATGGGATTGGCATCGGCCTCGCCGGAGGGCTTCAAGCTCACCGGCCGGTTCAGCGTTCCGGGCGAAGGGCCCAGTTGGGCACACCCGGTTGTCATCGGCGGACGCCTATACCTGCGTTACGATACCAACCTGTATTGCTTCGATGTGAAGGCAAAATAGGTTGCTCGCACAATTCGGGACTTCTTATCCAACGGCAACTCATGCAGTATATAAACCATGAAAACGTGTCCTCTTCACCTCCTCGCGCTTTGTGTTGTCGTAACGTTTCTGATCGGGCGCGTTGCGGAAGCACAGCCCGCTCTTACCGATCCAGTCGGCAAGTTTCTCCGGGCCGATGGCACGGTCTTGCGTGACGGCAAGGGCAGCGCCATCCAGTTGCGCGGCGTCAACCTCGGTGGCTGGCTCAAATGGGAGTCTTGGATGTGCCCGATTGACATCTCCAAGACCTTGCGCGACGGCAACCCTGGCCACAACGGTTACGACTTCGAGGCCAGGCGTCTGTTGGTCAAGCGCTTTGGCGCCAAGACGGCCGGTGAACTCATCGCGACCTACGAGGACGTATGGATCACTGCCGCCGACCTCGACCGGATCAAGGCCCTCGGGATGAACGTGGTGCGCGTGCCGTTTGCGTATTCCACAGTGCTGAACGAAGACGGCGCGTGGCGCAGCGATGCCTTTACGCGCCTGGACTGGGTCGTGCGCGAGGCCTGGCGGCGGGGGCTCTACACGATCCTGGATTTCCACGCGTTCCTGCCGCCCAGCGCCGATCACGACGGCTCGGCTGGCGGTTACTTCGCCAGCACCGCGCAGAAGGCGGAGACGGTGCGCATTTGGAAGCGTATCGCCGAACATTACCGTGGTAACCCGGCCATCGCGATGTACGACCTGCTCAATGAGCCCAATAACTCGAACCCAAAAGGCAAACCCGCCCCCAAATCGCAGGTGGTGTGCGACCTCTATGACGATCTTTACAAGGCCATCCGCAGCGTTGATCCCGATCACCTTATTGCCATGGAAGGCATGTGGGACTGGAAAACCCTGCGCGATCCAGTAAAGAGCGGCTACAAGAACGCGGTCTATTCCTTCCACTGGTACAACTGGAGCGGCAAGACCACGGCTGATCGCAACCAGGCCACCGACAACGACCTCAGCGCGGTTGCGGAGATGCAGAAGGCGTGGAACGTGCCGGTGTTCGTTGGCGAGTTCAACCTCTTTGGCGACCGGGCGGCCTGGAAATACGCCTTCGAAAAATACGACCAATACAAGCTGAACTGGACGATGTGGACATTCAAGAACACCGCCAGCGGCGACAACAGTTGGGGCGTTTATACAACCATCCCGCGCAAAGCGCCGCCGGTGCCGAACCTGATGACTGATTCCGCTGACGTGATTCGCCAGAAATGGCAGGCGTGGCGCACCTCCCCGGAGGCCTTCGCCTTAAATCCCATGTTCAAGCTTTTGTTGGGTTCAACAAGTTCAATCCCGCGGTGAATAGCCCGTCAGTGCCATTCCCATCGGCCACACCGCCGTTGAGTCCCGAATACGTCACGGCGCGCTTTACCGGCAGGACAAGCTCGACTACAAACTTACACTTCGCCTGGCCCGTCAACCGGACGGCGAGCAAAGCGATTTTGGTTCGACTATCGGAGCGTTCAGTCCTGAAAGCATGGCAAAGATTAGCTGAGCTGAGCATGGGCCAATGGAATCAACCACGCATGTTTCGCAGACTGGTCACAGGTTACGTTGCGCTTTCGCGCTGCCAAGGCGGATGCGAAGGCCCATCTGGGCGTTGTGCTGAGGCAGGCTCATGGCGTTTGGCCAATATGCTGGGCGCTGATCCTGGTCTGCTTCACGCCGAAACAAAGCTGAATTCCGCTCCGGTTTACTTCGTCGAAGTGGACAGATGGTGACTCGGCACGGGCGGTGGCCTGCCTGTCCTGCGAGTTCAGTCGGCAATTGTTGCTGGGAAAGAAAACGACGATGAAAACCAACTGGGCAATCCTGGATACATTGACGCCTGTCATGTTTGGTTTCCTTGGAGCGCTGCTGCTGACTCCGCTGGCCGCGCTGTACGCCGCTGTGGGTACGCAGACTTTTAACATCCGCCAGCACGGCGCTGCCGGTAACGGAACCAACTTGGATACGGCCGCGATCCAGAAAACCATTGATGCAGCAGCAACCGCTGGCGGCGGTACGGTCGTGTTTCCGCCTGGGACATACTTGAGCGGCTCGATCAACGTCAAAAGCCACGTCAAACTACAGTTGGAAAAAGGCGCAACATTGCTGGGCAGCCCACGGCGGTCGGATTATCGAAAGTTGAACTTCTACGCGCTGCTCCTAGCCGACCAGCAGGAGGACATCGAGATTTGCGGATTAGGAGTCATTGACGGTCAAGGGAAACTTTTGGTCGCCGACACCCGCAACCTCATGCCGCAACGCAATCCACCTTATGCCGATGAATGCCAGCGTCCCGTCATCATTAACTTTCGCAACTGCCGGAACGTCACGGTCCGGAATATCACGCTCAAGGAAAGCTCCTGCTGGGTCCAATTGTACCGGGATTGCGAACATCTCACCATCGAAAACATCACCGTCCGCACTCTGGCGGCCATCACCAACGACGGCCTTGACATTGACGGCTGCTCCCACGTCGTTGTCCGCAACTGTGACATTGATTCCGAAGACGACGGCATCTGCCTCAAGTCCTCGTCCCAAGCCTGTGACGACGTCTTGGTGGAGAAATGCCGGGTGCGCTCCACCTGTAACGCCTTGAAATTCGGAACCGCTTCGGCTGGCGGTTTCAAGAACATCACCTGCCGCAACCTGGAGATTTACGACACCTACCTCTCGGCCATCGCGCTGGAGATTGTCGATGGCGGTGTGATGGAAAACGTGCAGATTTCCAATGTCAAAATCACCGACTGCAACAACCCGCTTTTCATCCGGCTCGGTCACCGGAACGTAAAGGGCGCGGTGGGTTCTGTGCGCGGCGTGACCATCAGCGATGTCACCGCTGAAATTCCGAACCGCACGCACGAGGAAATGAACAAGTTCCCCTCGGGTTGGCGTCATCGCGGCACCACCTTGATTACCGGCTCAATCACCGGGCTGCCGGGACATCCAGTCAAAGATGTCACCCTCAAGAATGTCTCCATCCTTTACGGCGGCATCGGCGGGACACGCAAGCCTGATCATCACCGGCTCGACCAGCTTGCCAAGGTGCCGGAGTGCGCGACGAATTATCCCGAAAGCAAGATGTTCGGCGTCTTGCCCGCATGGGGGCTCTATTGCCGGCATGCGGAGGGTATCAAACTCGACAACGTCACTCTGGGTGTCAAAGCCCAGGATTACCGAGCTGCGGTCGTCTGCGACGACGTCAAAGACCTCCGGCTGGACGGTCTGCACGTGAAATCCGCCGGCAGCGAGCCAGTCATCGTTCTGAACGACGTACCCGGTGCGCAGATCCGCAATTCTCCCGCCCCATCGAACACCGTCCAGTTCATTAAAACAATTCGGTAGGGTCAACGCTTGAACCTGGAAATTCGTCAACCACAACAAAGCCAAGGCACACGCCCATGAACAAGCTCACAGTTCTCCCGCTCACCGCCCTGCGATTGTCCCCGCTGGCCGCGCTGCACACGAATCGCGCCTTACCGGGAATTCCAATCTTTGGAAGATTGCGGTGATGAATTTCCAATGTTTGGAAATGACTGAGATTGTGCCATCACCAAACCGTCAGGAGGCGGATTGCTTGGCCACGTGAGGCTCGTCGGCGGTGCTTTTGTAGCGGGCGATGATCTCGCGACGGGTGCGGACGTGGAGCTTTTCGTAGATCCGCTGGATGTAGGTATTGACGGTGGAGACGCCGATTTCAAGTTCGGCAGCAATTTCCTTTTGGGAGAGCCCATTGACCAGTTGTTCGAGTACCTGTCGCTCTCTTGGCGCTAAAACCGGATCAGCCATTGCCGGGTTTTGCTCTGGCGTTGGCGTGGGTCGGCGAAAGATGTCAATAATCTTACGAGCGATGGGTGGGCTCATGGGAGCGCCGCCAGCGTGAATTTCGCTGACTGCCGCGAGCAGTTGATTGGGCATCACGGGCTTGACGAGGTAGCCGTGTGCGCCGGCGGACAGCGCTTGGAAGATCGTTTCGGTATCCTGATAGACAGTGAGCATGAGGATCTGGCTGCCGGGCAGTTGCGGAGCGAGGCGGGCCACGCATTCGACGCCGCTGAGATCCGGCAGGTTGATGTCCATGATAATCACGTCGGGCTGAAGCGCTGGGATACCGGCGATGGCGGCGGTGCCGTTACGGAACATCCCCACACATTCGCAGTCCGTGGCGCTGGCGAACACCTCGGCGAGCACACGGCGAATCCGGGCGTCATCTTCGACGACTGCGACTTTGATCTTTGGAGGTTGTTTCATCGAGTCTCGCGTCAGTTTGTTTTGGGGAGGGGCAACAGAAATTCGGCCCGCGTTCCGCTGCCGGGGTGGCTGGTTAAACGGAACTCGCCGCCAATTTCCTCCATGCGCTGGCGCATGCTCTCCAGACCTTCATGGATGCCGGCCGCACCGGTGTCAGCGGGGGTGAACCCACAGCCGTTGTCCACGACTGTAATGCGCAACCGGGCCTCCTCCACGCGCAGTTCGATTCGGACCAGGTCGGCATGGGCGTGCTTCGTCACGTTGTTCAACGCTTCGCGCACGGCCAGAAACAGGTAATGCCGCGTCTTGCCGACCAGCGTGGTGGGCGGCACTTCTGGCGGTATGTCGAAACGCGCCCGCAACCCGGACGCGTCGAGGAACAGCTTGGCGGATTGCGTCAAATAATTGGCGAACCGGTCCAGCGTGTCATTGGCCGGGTTCACGGCCCACACGATCTCATCGACGCTGCGTGTCAATTCAATGGCCGACTGACAGACGCGGTCAATGCGCCGCTGCGTGTCCGCCGTCGGTCCTTGGGCGAGGTCGCGGCGCACCCAATCGCTCTGCATGGCGATCTCGGTCAGCCCGGCGCCGATGTCGTCGTGCAGGTCGCGGGCGATGCGCGACCGCTCGCGCTCCAACGCTTGTTGCTGCTCGATTTCAGCGAGTCGCTGTTGCATTCGTCTCCGCACGATAAACTGGCCCAACCAGCCAGCGGCACCGCCAGCCAACAACACGAGCGTCAGCCAAAACTGCCACTGGCGAGACAGCGGCACGACCACCACGATGGGCAACGACACCTCCACGCCGGTCAATTCGCCATTGGCCTTGGCGGCGGCCACGCGGAACCGGTAGTTTCCAGGTAACAGTTGCGGATAGTCGGCTTGGGCTGGCCCACAGCCACCGATGCTATGCGCGACCTGCCAAGTCAATGTCAGCCGGTCACCCGGATGCACCGGCACCGGATACCGCTTTTCCGGGGTAACCCAAGCGGCAAAATATCGCGCGCTCGTGTCGTTCAGCACGAGGATGGGATGTGGCGAAGGGTCGGGACGGATGCACAACTGGGCCATTTCTGGCAGCGACCCCCAGCGTCCCCAGTTGACGGGCCTACCCATCGAATTGTTCAGGTCATCGCCTTGAGTCACGGTCAAGTCATACTGATTCACCCGCCCACCGACCTTCGGATGCTCGACCTGGAGATGGACCGCATCGACGGCGACAAGCCCAATGGCGGGAAGATAAGCATCGGAGAGGAAGATGACTTTGGCGAAGGCTGCGTGTTCCGGTGCGATGACCGTCTCGCTACGATTCGTGAAGTCCGATTTCTCCGCGGAGCCGCGCCAGCCTGGCGTCTCGCCGGTGAAATAATACATATTACCGCCAAGGACGTGTCGTTTGTCTAAAGGTTCATTGTCCCAAAACTGGATGGAAACATTCATGCCGCGTTCTTGGACCAAGTCGCGCCACCGGTCGTCGTAACCTTCCAGTTTGTAGCGCAGGCGCGTCGTCGGCTCGCCTTTGCGATTGGCCTCGGTGAAATGGAATTGAATGCGTTTGGCGGTGGTGGCGACGCGCACGGGCGTCGTGACACCAGCGGACACGTCATGGGCGTGGCCATCTTCCACGAGTTGGGTGATCGCCATCTCGGCCCGGCCGACCGTGCCCAACAGGCACAGACCGCCTGCCAGCAAGCCCAGACTGGGCCGGATGCTGGTGGTCACTTTCTGCCAATAAGAATCTTGCCCGCGCATGTTGACCGGATGTTGACAACCGCAGCATAGCGACGCAGGGCGAAATCCACAACGGAAAAACCGCCTTGTGGCGTGTAGCTAATTTAACGACATGACGAATGGCCGACTGCCGCCTAAAGTCGCCGCCGATGAACGACACAAAACTTATCGCTGACCGTAGCTGTCTCATGCTTCTGGCCCTTGTCATTTGCAGTGTTGCGGCCGTCGGAGCGGAGCAGAAAATACCGGGAATCATGCTCCCGGAACTGACCAAGGTTACTCATACAAACGTCGTTCAGGTTGATGTGTGCGCGCTGCTCGATGCTCGGCCGGTCACAACTTTTACCGCAGGCAAATTGGTGACGTGGAATACATTTGTGGACGGGTACGGCAAGGGTAGCGCCTACCTGACCATGGCCGCAGCACGGGCGGTGGGCGACAAGAATCCCAAGGCGCTGCCGGACAACCCGCTCATCCCTGCAAACGGGAAACGGCCGGAGATGCTGCTCCACTATTCAAATGACGATGCCGAAAAGAGTCAGGCTCGCAAAGTGGTCAATGATGAACCGTTGCTCATTCCAGTCCCCGCGCAGAAGTATCGCCAGATGTTCCTCGCGTGGACCAGTGGCGACGGCGGTTCAGAACTCAAGGTGGACCTCATTTACGCCGATGGCACGAGCGCCACGCGCACGGTCAGGGTTCCGGACTACTACAACGAAGTATCCGCCAATGATCGAACCTGGACCTATGTTGTGCGCGACCTGAATAAGTGGAACCCAGCCAACAAGCTGACCGAGGGCGATGGCGGACATCACAGCATTCATGCGTGCGACATCGCTCCCGATAGCAACCACGAACTCACGAGTATCAAGATCACCAAAAATCCGAGCCGGTCTCACTTGCTCTTTTGGGCGGCGACCGGCGTCACAACCGAAGAAAGGAAGCAACCATAATGAAAAAGAAGTTAGCCATAGCCCTCGCGGCTTTGTGCGTCATGCACACGACGTTGGCAAATGAGACAGCGACCGCCAAGCCCGGCGTGGAATCGAAGATACCGGGGATCATGCTCCCCGAGCTGACCAAGGTCACCCCTGAAATGGTCACCAAGATCACGGCGGCCTGCCCGAGCGAACCCCTCGCTAAGTCCGAAAAGCCACGCAAGATCCTGGTCTTTGGCCGTTGCGAAAACTTCACCCACCATTCCATCTCGGTCGCTGAGAAGGCTCTGACCATCCTGGGGGAAAAGACCAAGGCCTGGACCACCGACGTCAGCTACGACTACAGTGTGTTCGAGGCCGCCAAACTGGCTGCCTACGACGCCATCGTCCTCAACA
>JBAXGN010000127.1 GCA_037139415.1 Verrucomicrobiota bacterium
AAAACAACAAAAAACAAAACAAAAAAACATTTACACAATTATATTTACAAAACCAGTTGGGATATTGGAACAATGTTTCGGATCGACCTGATTCCGGAGGCGCCCGTCTTGCAGAGTGCGGCATTATCCGGTGCCTCGTTCAATTTTGCGTGGAGCACAGTGATGGGACAGATTTATCAGCTACAGTGCACGACAAATCTTGTTCAAACAAACTGGAATAATGTGGGCATCCCCGTTGTGGCAACCAATAGTACCCAATCGGTAACTGATTTCATTAATTCCGGTTCGCAACGGTTTTATCGAGTTCTTCTTCTGCCATGAGGACGTCGCAGTTCCCTATCCATTGGAAGCTTTTTGTTAGGCGAAACCGCCCCGTAAGAGTTCATGTGATCCATTAGCAAGGAAATATCGGCACTTCCGCACGGGCAATGGTGGAATGCGCGCCAAAGGTGGACAGCCACCAGATTCTCTCCTTCTACATGGGCAAATTCACGCCTGGGTGGAAGGGTTATCTGGCCGAGGAACCCGCGTGCGCCTACGAGCCTTCGGCGGCGGCGGTGCCAACCCCGCCGGGCAAGGGGTAGGGGGGCGCCTGGTTTAGGACTGAATAATACTGTGGGTTCGGTAGTCTAATGGTTGAATTGCGCAACAAAGTTAGAACCATGACAATTTACGAGACACACGGTCGTGCGGCGAAGCGTGGATCAGGGCAAGCCTTCACCTTGATTGAACTTTTGGTCGTGATCGCGATCATCGCCATTCTAGCCTCACTGCTTCTGCCGGCCTTGGCGATGGCCAAGGAGAGCGGCCGCAAGATCGCTTGCCTGAACAACCTTCGCCAATTGGGCCTAGCCTGCCGCATATATGCGGATGACTATGAGAATCGGTATCCCTGCCGGTTCAGCCTGACGCTGGCCAAAGGCTGGGCCTCGGTTTTGCAGCCGAACTACATTGACTTGCGCGTCTTGGTTTGCCCCAGCGACGGTCCTAACCCGGCATCGCAGCGCACCCTGAGCGAACCCGCCGACACCGCCGACCGCAGCTACATGATCAACGCATGGAACGACTACTTTTACGTCACCTATAACGCCACGGATTGGCAAAGCATCCAGGCCGTGGCCAAGACCAATTCCATGCCGGAAACAGCCGTCAAATTCCCTAGCGACACCATCCTGTTTGGGGAGAAAATTACCACGTGCGATCATTTCTACATGGATTTCTTGGAACCTCCAACGGGCAACGACCTGGATTGGATCGAGGAAAGCCGGCACATGTCCACCAAGACGGTAAAGGCTGGCGGCCAAGGCGGTTCCAATTTTGCGTTTGTGGACGGCAGTACCAGGTTTTTAAAGGCCGGCAAAATGAGGCTGCCGGAAAACCTTTGGGCAGTCACCGACCTTTGGCGAAAGCCCCTGTGATGCTTTGCGATCCCCGGCTGAATTGCTTCAACTTTCCAGCCGCATAATCTCCGCCGCCGTTTTGTGCAACAGAGTGCGGGTGGGCAAATAAGCGGCCAAAGCGCCGGCCAGGATGCTGATGGCAAAGGTCGCCAGAAACGTCAGATAGGGCATCGTGAACACCGTGGCCACCTCCAATAATACACCGGCCTGGAGAATAAAGAAGTAGGCCAGCGTGAATCCCACGGCCGCCCCGCCAATCCCGGCGGCCAGCGTCAGCACCACGGCTTCCCCGAGAAATACCCGAAATAACTGCCCACGGCGCAGACCCAACGCTTTCAACACACCGATTTCCCAGCGTCGCTCCAGCACGGTGCTGGCCATGGAGGCAATCAGCGCAAAGACGGCGATCACCACCGCCACGCCCAGCATCAAACCAAAGAGCACCTGCGTCGCCCAATACAGCACGCGCGCGTGGTCTTTTTGTTCCGCCGCGCATTCCACGCCAAACCGGTAGCGCACATCAAACGCTTCGCGGATCTTACCGGCCACCGCCTTTTGCTCCTTTTCCTCGCCGTCCGCCTTTACAAAATAGGCCGCTTGAAAAGCCTCGGCGGGCGCCGCTTCGGTCATCCGGTTGAAATTAGTCAGCGACAGCAGCACTCCGGAACCCGTGGCATGGGCCACGCGGGCCCGGAAGTTTTTGAAGCCGGGTATGGCGGCGCAAAGGGCCGTTACGCGAAACCGCGCATCACTGCGCCGGGAACCCAGCCGGAAGGAAAGCTGCACCGGATCACCCACGCGCACATCCAAATAACGAGCCGCCGCGAGGCTTAAGATCACGGACGGCAAATTGTTGGTTCCTTTCGCGGAATCGTCCTGATTGACCACCTGCCGGTTCAAGCCTGTCAGCGCGGTTACATCACCGGCGTCCCATAGAATCTGCTCGGTGTAAAGCGTCTTGGCCAAATTCTCATCCACGCCGAAGGGGACAATCCATAAGTGTTTCATCCCCACCAAATCGCTGACTACGACATCATAGGCAATGCCCGTTGCCGAACGCCCGTTCAAAAACCGGGCTTCAGCAACTGACTGCACGCCCTTGATGCGAGCCAGTTCGGGTTTCAAATCTTCCTTCGCCAGCCGCCCGGATTGCATGCGAATATCCGCCCCATGTGTTTGCTCGACCAATTTGAGCGACGTGCGGCTGAACAACGCGACCAGGCTGGCAATAAAAATCACCAGAGCCACCGAAAGCGTAAACAGCAGCGCGGTGGTGGTGTTCCGCCGCCGATACCGCGCCAGGTTGCGGCCCACCAATTCCGAAGCGTGGCCAAACATCCAGCCGCACAGCGCCAGCACCAACCGCTCCACCAGCGGCAACACGCCCACCATCGTCAGCGTGAAGCCCGATAATATCGAAAGCAGCAGGCACAAGACCACCGTGCCGATCAACGACGGATTGCCCGAGAAAAAGGCCGTCGGCAGCACAAAGAACACCACCACCGACAGGGCGGACAACACGATGCCAGTGAGCACGAGCGACCGGTTGGTGTCCCCCTCCTGCGGCGGGTGGGCGGGAATCTGCCCGCGCCGCAAAGGATTCAACGCATCCACAATGCGCCAGCGGGTGGCATGAAGCGCCGGCACCAACGCGCTGCCCATGGAGAGCAGCACGCCCGCCCCAAGCGTCATCAGCAAGGTGCCGGGTGCCACTTCCAGCGCGATGGCTGCCTCCGATGATTTCATCGCGAACTCAACGATGCGCACAATCACCCACGCCACCCCCGAGCCTGCGAGCACGCCCGGCGCGACACCCAGGAAACAGAGCAGCAGCGATTCCGTCAGGACCAGATTAAAGATATAACTCCGCCTGGCCCCCAGGGTTCGCAAGATGGCAAACTCGCGGATGCGTTCCTCCACGGCCACCGAGATCAAGGAGTAGATCAGCAATCCGGTGATCGTCAGCGCCAGCAGGGCAAATACCCCAAACACCGCGCGCACCGGCGAAGTGAAATCCTGAAACGCCGTGATCGCCGCCGCCTTCGGCAGCCGCACTTCGTAGCCCATGCCCAGGTCGGCGGCAATCGCATCCCCCGCTGTTTTCAACCGCAGCACGCTGCGGTGCAAATCCCGCGCGTCGTAATAGGAACGCGGATTGCGAAACGCCCCGGCCAGCGCGTGAACGCGCGTCGGTTCGCCCAGCAACTGCCGCGCGGTCGCCTCGTCCGTGACCACAAAATCCCGGACCTGCTGCGGCAAGATCAGTTGCCGTTCGAGCAGCGTTTCCACGCGCAGTTGAATCTCGCCGCCACTGGCGACCGAACCGACGCCCACCTTTGCCCCGGCCGGGAGTTTGAGTTTATTGGCCAGCGATTTGGAAATGGCGCACGTCCCTTCCCCCAGCGCGGGGTCCGGCGTCAGTCCTGAAATATCCAGCTTCCGCTCCTGGGCCATGTTCAGGCCGATCAAAATGGCGTAGTGCGAGTTGCCTTCACCGCCTAATTGAACCTCGCCCATCAACCGGGGCGAAAGCCCGAGCAACAGGGGATTCCCCTCGACCTGCGCGCGCACCCCCGCCGGCTCGAATGCCGCCGGATTCATCGGGTCGCCTCCCTGGGCGGTGATGAGCAAATCCGCTTTGCCCGCCTGAATGGCCACCAGATCGGTATAGGATACGGAAACCGAATCGAGCCCGATCTGAATTGCCGTGAGCAGCGCAATGGTCAGGAAAATCCCCAGCACCCCCACCAAAGTGCGAGTGCGTCGGCGTCCGAGATTGCGCAGCACGTATCGTAAGGAAGTCGTCATGGCAAGGTTCAGACCGCCGCATCAATCCGCCCATCGCGCAGCCGCACCACGCGGGAACTGGCCTCCGCGATCAGATTATCATGCGTGGCCACCACCATCGTCACCTTTTCCTGCTGATTCAAATCCCGCAGCAGCGCCATGATCTCCTTGCCGGTCGCCGAATCCAGATCGCCGGTCGGCTCATCCAGCAGCACCAGGGCCGGCTGATTTGCCAGCGCGCGCGCAATGGATACCCGCTGCTGCTCGCCCCCGGAAAGCTCCGCCGGCTTGTGCTCCGCCCGATCCTTCAGCCCCACCCGCGCCAACAACGCCAGCGACCGTTCCCGGCGCCGCTCGCGATCCAGCCCCTTGAACTGCATGGGAATCTCGATGTTCTCCCGCGCTGAAAGCGTGGGAATCAAATTGTAAAACTGGAACACCACCCCGATCCGGTCCCGCCGCAAGTCGGCCAACTGATCCTCCGAAAGCGTTTCCAGCGCCACCCCATCCACCCGCAGCGTCCCGCGCGAAGGCGTGTCCAGCGCGCCGATCAAATTCAGCAGCGTCGTCTTGCCGCACCCCGAAGGCCCCATCAGCGCGACAAACTCCCCCCGCATCACCGAAAGGTCCACGCCGCGCAACGCCCCCACCGCCGTCGCGCCCAGGACATAGCTCTTGTGGATATTCTCCGCCTGTACGGCAATCTCACTCATAGTATTCGTATTTGTTTCCTTCCCGATGCATCCGCATACGGGTAAAGACCCCCAGCCTCAGACTGCCGTTACAACAATAAGAAAGAAAATTACCACCGCGCAGCCATTCCGGCGGGAAGGGGTACTATGGCTAAAAATTCAAAATAACAGGCCTGCCTGATTGTGCCGACGTTAGCGTGCTTGCCCAATTACATCCCGTTCGATTTATCGGTTTGTTAAAAAACCCAACAATCCTGGCAGGAATTCCGCCAAAGGGATGATCTCGATATTCCGCTCCGTCCAGCGCCGTTTCCCGGCATAGACCAACATGAGTTTTGCCGATGGATATTCCGCGCGAAAACTTTCCAATCCCTTCAGATCATCCGGTGATATTTTGGCCGATGTTTTCACC
The DNA here is from genome assembly GCA_037139415.1 of Verrucomicrobiota bacterium. Lineage (NCBI taxonomy): Bacteria > Pseudomonadati > Verrucomicrobiota > Verrucomicrobiota bacterium. Next base: position 5,292 of record JBAXGN010000127.1, read on the forward strand.
TCGATGCCCAGGAAACCATTTTCACCATACAAAATAAAATCCACCTTGTGCCCGGTTGCGGTTCGCCAATAAAATAGTTTGAAGCCCAAAAGATGATAGTCGTTCACGGCGCGCAGTTCCTGTAAAACCAAGGTTTCACAAGCGGCGCCATTGATCTCTTGTGAGCTGTCCAATGGACCTCGCGGGCGAATCGCCTGAAATACCCCGCTGTCAAAAAAATAAAACTTGGGATGTGTCACGATGCGCCTTTTAGCCCGTTTTGAAAAGACCGGCAGCCGGTAACCAATGAGCAAATCTTCCAAAATCACAAAATAGTCTTCCGCAACCTTGGAGGAAATGGCGCATTCCCGTGAAACCGCCGCCATGTTCAAGACCGATCCCTGAGAGAAACTGGCCGCTTCTAAAAAACGGCTGAACGCCCCCAGATTTCTCGTCAATCCTTCCTGTAAAACCTCTTCCCGCAAATATGTCGCCACATAGCTTTTCAGATACTCAGCCGGTGAACTCGTAGTGCAGCCAAACGGCAACCCACCATAACGCAACTTCTTCTCCAAATTAAAATCCGCCCCCAGTTCGGTGGCCGTCAACGGATGCAGGTATCGGGTCAATGCCCGTCCGGCCAACAGGTTTACTCCTTTGCCTCTTAGTTTTCGGGCACTGCTCCCGGTTAAAGCAAATTTCACACCGCGTGCCTCGATCAAGCGATGCACTTCGTTAAGTAATTCCGGAACTCGCTGGATTTCATCCAGCACAATCCAGGCATTGAACTTGGCCGGAATCATGTCTCCCAACCGGTTCGGAGCGCTGAGAAATTGGGTATAGGTTTGCGAATCAAGCAGATCAAAATAGATGGCGTTGGGATAAGCAGCCCGCAGCCAGGCCGTCTTGCCTACCCCGCGAGGTCCAAACAGAAAATAACTTTGATTTCCCGGCACATTAAGCAATCGCGAATACATAAGTCCATTTTACAATGTAAAAAAGACTTGGCAATTCTTTATTGCAACCAGGTGTTTGGTGCCATCAATTTGCGCTGGTCTTCCACCCGATCGCCTTCAGCATCGGTGCAATTTCCGGATTGGCCATGAACATCCGCCAGCAAAGCCCTGTGCGGTAGTTCTCGATCATGCAAACGATAGGGCCCTGGTCTATGGCGATATAGGACTTGGCGTACCAATCCCGATCAAGGTTGAAGGCATCATAGAATCCGAACTCGCCCCAAAGCCGGGTCCCGAGTTTGTGGTAGTAGTACTTGAGCGTTGCGAGCGATGCCTCAGGCGTGTACGGCATGGCGCTGAGCGCAGCGGTGGGGGCGATGGTGCCGGTGTCGTGGGTGGGCGAACTGGCGGTGTAACCATCGGGATAATCACTGGCCGTCAAGCCCCAGCTTAGCGGTCCATATCCTTTATGCCCCTGAGGATTGGCGGTGCAATAGGCGCGGTGGATCAGCGAGAGGTTGCGATTGTTCTCAAAATAGTCGCAGAAACAGTCACGCTTGTTGCGCGGATCAAAACCCAGGAAGGAGTAGTGCGTGAAAAACAGCGGCCCGCCCATCGGTGGCCCCACATATTGCTTGATGCCATAGTTGGTTCTGACGCTGGCATATTGCGGACTTGCGGCCCAGCCTTCGTAATAGCATTCCGGGGGAATGGGGTGCGTTGGCGAGGCGATTGCCAGGAGATAGGTGATCATGCACTCGTTGAACTGGCCGCCAATGGCGAGGTTCTTCTTCCAGCCATAATTGGGCGACCAGTGCCAGTACAGTTTCTTGCTCCCGGGTTTCTGCAAAAACCAGTCCCATTCCACCTCGCGCCACAATTGCGTGATTCGCCGCTGGATTTCCTGTTCCACGGGATTCTTGCGGTCGAAGTACTGGCGAACAGTGAGCATTCCCTCCATCAGAAATGAAGTCTCAACCAGGTCGGCTCCGTCGTCGAAATTCTTGACGGAGAAGGGAATGGTCTTGCCGGTAGTGCCGTTGAGCCAATGGGGCCAGGCCCCGTGAAAGCGATCCGCCTTCTCCTGCAGGAAGGTCACCATTTGGAGCACCCGTGACGCGGCTTGCTCGCGGGTCACAAAGCCGCGTTCCGCACCGACCATGATGCACATCAGACCGAACCCCGTCCCTCCGGTGGTCACGCAGTCCCCGCTGTGATTTCGCTCGCGTGCCAACCCGCTGACGGGATGGGCGAAGTCCCAGAAATACCGGAACGTGGCCTCCTGAACCGACGTCAGCAATTCATCGTCACTCATCTCCCGTGACCGGGCGGACACGATCAGGTCGGCGGCTGGAGACTGGAGGCTGGAGGCGGCGTTTTTGGCAATCTGAGCGACACGGTAATAAAAGGTCCGGTCGTTTTCGCCGATAAAATCGCTGTACACAGAAGGGACGTGCGGCTGGTCGTTCAGTTTGACGAACGGCTCGCGTCCATCCGGGGAGCGATAGATGTTGTACCCGGCTGTGCCCCGCGTTTCCGCCGATGTCCATTTCAGATCAATCCGGCTGTCGTATCCGGTCGCAACCAAACCTTGGATGTCGGCAGCCAGGCTGCTAAAGGCGCAGACCAAATGTAAAAAAATAAGGGCGGACGCTGATAGCCTGGCGATTTTCATCATGTTCGTGATTGTGCTCAAAGGCCCGGCATTATACCTAATTTGTTCATGTTTATATTTTTTTATGTTTATAAGCGAGACGCACTTCGAATTCAACTTATAAAACTTAAAAAACACTTGCAAAAGGAAATCCTTTAGGGCAGTATTACCTCATGGTTAATACGAGTGTAACGCTAACCTTTAAAGTGCCGGCACGGATATACGCGACGGTAGCGAAAAAAAACAATCGCAGCGCTTGGCTTCGGAATGCTGTCACCGAAAAACTGGCACGTGAACCCAAGGAAGAACAGCTTATGCCTAAAACGCCCTTGGCGGTTAAACTCTTGGCTGCCAGAAAAGCTTACGCCCAATCGGGGAGACCGTTCTTATCCTTGGATGAAGTCATGGATGAAGTCGCCAAACGGAGGGGGGAAAGGTGATAAGAACGTATCTGGATAGTTCGGTGCTAATCCAAGCAATTCAAGGTGCGGATGCCGGTTTAACTTTCAACTTATTACAGGATCCCAACCGGCAGTTTGTAGCTTCTTCCTTTTTAAAACTCGAAACTCTGCCGCAACCCACCTTTCACAAACGGAGCGCTGAACTTGAATTTTTAGAAGCTTTCTTTGCTCAGGTCATTGAATGGGCCGAATCTTCAGAAAACCTCCTTAAGAAATCGTTGAAAGAATCGTGCGAAGTACCTTTAAGCGCTATTGATGGAATTCATATCGCCGCGGCAAAAGCCTTGAAAGCCGATGAATTTATTACTGCCGAGCGACCGGGAAAGCCGCTCCATAAGGTCAAAGGTTTGAAAGTGATTTATCTTCCCAACGCACGCTAGCCGCATCGCAGCCAGTCCGGAGTAAGGGGGGGATGTGAAGCTTCACATAACAAAATAACGTCGGTTTTTTGTCGAACAGCGTATGTGTAACTTGGTCTAATCTGAGTGACTATGAGTTTCAGCGAATCTCCATGCCTTGCCGCGCCGCCACCGGGTGAAGGGGAAGGGAACACAACGCCGGGTGCTCTGCCCGATTTGCTAGTCGCGCCGAGACGGAAACTGTATCAGGGGATGGATTGGCTGGCGTTTGCCATTTCGTTTTTCGCAGCGTTGACGGTTTATTGTCTCACCCTGGCACCGGAGGTGACTTTATCGGATTCCGGGGTCTTGGCTGCCAGCGCTTATTTTCCGGGAGCATCGCGTCCGCCGGGCTATCCTTTGTGGGAAATTTATGCCTGGCTTTTTTGCAAACTGTTGCCGTTTGGGAATGTTGCTTGGCGCATCGGCTTCTCGTCGGCTTTCGCGGCGGCTGCTGCGTCCGGACTGATTGCTTTGCTGGTCTCATGTGTGAGTGCGCCACTATTGCGGGGCATGGAATCACTCAAAGATTTGCCGGTGACAATCGAATCGCGCGTCCGACTCTGGTGCGGCATTGCTGCGGGACTCTTGTTTGCCTTCAGCCGGGGCATGTGGAGTAAAGCGGTCATCGTCGAGATGGACTCGTTTCGCGTGCTTTTCCTGTTGTTGATTCTGGCCACGCTCTTGCAATGGTTGTTCGAGCCGGAGCGGATGCGCTACCTCTGCCTCGCCGCCTTTCTCTTTGGCGCCGGTGTCAGCACTTTTCAGACTCTCTCACTAACGGTGATGGGTATCGCCGTGGCCATTGCGCTGGTCCGGCCGAAACTTGGGCGCGACCTTTTGTTTGCGGGTAGCCTGATGTTGTTTTTGCTTTTGTGCTGCCGGTGGACCTGCATCCTGCCCGAGTTTTCGGCCTACGTCATCGGCACCGATATGCAGAAGTTTATCTTCTGCGCCATCGCCATTACCGGGGTCGTGGGCGGCCAGTTGCTGGTAATCAAGACGCGCGGCTTTTTCACTGAGGTAAAGGCCGTCGCCAGCTTGGTGGCGAGCTGGATGCTGGGCGCGGTGACGTATTTTCTCCTGCCGCTGTTCTCCATGGCCAACCCGCCAGTCAATTGGGGATATCCGCGAACTGCCGAAGGGTTCTGGCACACGCTTTGTCGCGGACAATACGAGCGCTGTTACGCAGTTGATATCTTTGCTGAGCCGGCGAGAGTTCTAAGGCAAATGGCCTCGTACTATTGCGACCTGGGAAGCGATTTTGCCTGGATTGGCGCACTGTTGGCATTGGTTCCCTTGGTCATAGTGGCTGCCCGGATTCTCCGTGGTGGGGCCGGGAGACCATTCCGCGCGGATGGCTGGTTCAAAACGGAAGAAGCCTGGCTCATCGGCTCGTTTGGGACACTGCTGGGCTTGTCCTGGCTGCTGAACATTTTCTTGAACTTTGCTCCAGATCGTCAAAGTCTCGCACTTGTTTCGCGGTTCTTTACACCTGCCAAAGCATTGGTCGCGATTCTGACCGGCTGCGGCTTGGCGGTGGTTTGCGGCTTATTGCGGGCGCGGTTCGCCACGCTCAAACTGGCCGCTCTCGTGCCGGGGGTGGTGCTGTTGTTGCCGCTCTATTCCCTGTGCGTGCATTGGACAACCTGCTCCCAGAATGGCCATTGGTTTGGTTACTGGTTCGGGCATGACATTTTCACGCCTCCGTTTCAAGGGAAAGATGGCCAACCGCTTTATCCCGAAATGGCTAAGAACGCCGTCCTGTACGGCGGCACCGACCCGGGCCGGTTCTGCCCCACCTACATGATTTTCTGCGAGAGTTTTACGCCGCACGCTTGCCAACCGATCAAGGACCAGAAGTTTGACCGTCGCGACGTATATATCCTGACGCAAAACGCCCTCGCTGATGGCACCTATCTCAACTCCATTCGTGCGCTATACAATCGGAGCAAACAGATTGATCCGCCTTTCTTCCAGGAATTGCTCCGCACGGAAAAGGAACGGCAGACCGATAAGACCAACCTCCTGGCCCGCATGGCTTCGCCGCTGGACCGTTTTTCCACGAATTTGGGCGCCAAAATCGAAAAACAACGCCGGGCCGCCGGCGTTTTCCCAGCCAAGGAAATCTACATCGCGACCCCGGACGATTCCCAACGCTGCTTTTCGGAGTACCTGGCTGATGCGCAAAAGCGGTTGAAAGCGCAGCTGTTAAAGCCCGGCGAAGACGTGCGTGAAGACGGAGGCCGCGTTCAAATGTCCGGCCAGGTGGCCGTCATGAGCATCAACGGCCTGCTGGCCAAGGTCATGTTTGACCGCAACCTCGAACACGAGTTTTACGTCGAGGAGAGTTTTCCGCTCGATTGGATGTACCCGCACCTGACGCCTTTCGGCATCATTATGAAGATCAACCGTGAGCCGCTGCCCGCGCTCAGCCAAGGCGTGCTCCAGCGGGATCACGAGTTTTGGAAGCAATACTCGAAGCGCCTCACCGGGGACATCATTGACGACGCCACCAGCGTCAAGCAGGTGTGTGAGTGGGCCGAGAAAACCTACCTGTGCCGGGATTTCAGCGGATTCACCGGCGACCGCAAGTTCGTCTATGACGACGAAGCGCAGCAGGCCTTTTCAAAGCTGCGTAGTTCCATTGGTGGCGTCTATGCGTGGCGTCTCAATTCGGGGATACCTCCGGAATTTCGTCCGAAGACGAGCGAGGAGTATCAGCGGTTGATCAAAGAAGCGAATTATGCCTTCCTGCAGGCATTTGCGTACTGTCCGTACAGCCCGGAAGCGGTTTTCCGTTATATCAACCTGCTGCTCCAGTTGGGACGCTTGGATGACGCATTGTTGATTGCTCAGACCTGTCTGAAATTGGATCCCAATAACGGGCAGGCGCGTGGTTTGCTTGATAATTTAATAACATTCAAGCAACAACAAGCCGGAGCTGAGCAAAGCCGCAGCCATTTGCGGCAGTTGGAGCAGGAACTGCTCAAGAACCCCACCAACTTCCAGGCCGCCTTCAATCTCGCTGCCACGTTCCTGCAAATACAGCAGACCAATCGTGCCGTCCAGGTGTTTGACAACATGCTGAACCAACCGACCATTGATGCCAACGCCATCATCGGCATTGCCAAGGCTTATTCCCAAATGGGCAACACCAACAAATTGGAGAACGTTTTGGAGCGCCTGGTCAAAGACATGCCCACCAATCCTGATGCCTGGTTTGACCTCGCCGCGTTGCAAGCCATGATGGGTAAATCCACCGAATGTCTCGCCACGCTGAGTCAGGCGCTGAACCTCAGCACCAAACGGCTTCAAAACGACCCCACAGCCCGCGATTTGGTCAAGGAAGCCTTAAAAGACCAACGCTTCAACCCGCTGCGGGCCATGCCGGAATTTCAAAAAGTGCTGGAGCACAAGCCTTGAACCGCGAGGAGGGAGGTATTTCAAAACACAGCAGACACCTCTTTTTCCAATTCTGTTAATTCTATCAAAAAACAAATCCCCACAACTTTGATCCAGATTCAAATTGTACTGCGGTTCAGTTGAACGCAGGAATGATGCGGTGTGGAAGCGTTTGGAGCATGTTGCCCATGCCTTTATCATGGGAGGTGACCACCGTGACCAGATCCAAATCCGGGAACATGAAAATAAACTGTCCGCCGGCACCCCGTCCTTCGATGGCGTGACAGGTCTTTGCCCCTACTTTGAAATCCTCCACCCACCAGAAAAATCCATAATAGGACGTGCCATAGCTGAGCACGTTGGGACTGGTGGCACGCGCGATGAAGGCCTCAGGGATGAGTTGTTGGCCGTGCCATTTTCCCTGGTTGAGAATGAGCAAGCCAAACTTCAACATGTCGCGCGAGCACATTGAACTACCGGCGGCCGACTTCGGCAGGCCGCTGACGGCGGTTTCCCAGCGATATTGGGTGATGCCCATCGGCTTGAGTAATTCATTCTTGATAAACGCCTCGGCTCCGTCTGGAGCCACCGCATTCACCACTTGCATCGCGATCGCCGGGTCCGATTCCTGGTATTTGAATTTTCGCGGGGCTGGTGGAATGGGATCGCTGTATTGCAGATAAGCCTGAATTTCTCCCTGCCCCTTGAGTTGCTCGGGTTGCTTGAGCAGTTCCTTTGCCTTTTCATCACCGAGTCGGATCCCTGAGCCCATCTGCATCGCTTGCGCGAGGGTGATGGCCTCAGCTCCCGGAGCGAGTTTGGTGGCGTCCAGTTTTTTAAGGAAGTTGATCGCAGGCTTGTCAACATCCTCCAGTTTGAGCAAACCCAATTGGATCGCCCGCCCCACGGCCAACGCGGTATAGGATTTGGTGATGGACATCTGGTAATGGGGAAAATTGGCGCGGCCCCGACGATAGTAGGATTCAAAAATCAATTTACCCCGATAGCTGATCAGAAGGCTGTCCACATTGTTGGTCTTTTCGTCCCTGAGAGCATTGGCGAGTTCCGTGGCGTATTGTTCGATCAAGGCGCGATTGCCGCCATCCACGCCCAGCTTGCCGACGGGGATTCCATCCTGCTTGTCCAGTGGGGCAACGCTGAGGTAGGACTTTTCCAAGTCGGGTAACTTGGCCTCAAGCGCGTAGAGGTTATCTTTAAGGTTGAGTGAGGTGATTTCGGGAGCGAGTCCGTTGACTGGCTGCGCGGGAAGTGGGAGGATACTGCCCAGCAAGATTAAAGTGAGCAAAGAACGTGAGGCGATTTTGGTTTTCATGATAAGTGATTTCTAATGCCAGATTTTAAGCGGAAGGTTTTCCAGTTATGGATGGTCGCAAAGCCGTCCTCAACGGAGACCTTGAGTTCTCCAATGGGAGTACCGAGCTGCTTGCTGCCTTCCAGGAAGCAAACCGATCCATTCTCGGCGAAGACCTCGATGTTCGCGCGATCCAAGAAGATGCGCAGGTCCAGCATTCCGTCCTCGCGCTCAAACACGCTTAACTTCTGGCGGGGAAATTCCTTCTTCGCAAAGTCGTCGATAATTTTGGTCGCGAGCAATACCCCGAACTCATACATCACTTGGCCTTCCACGCGGACCGTCACGACGTTTCCCTTGTTTGGCCGCTTCGACCCAGGGTCGCGAAACGCCCGCACCGGAACCAATAGGTATTTATCCGTCAGTTTGATCTCACGGGGCGGCATGGGGTGAGCGATCGCGAAGTCGTTGAAGGCAACCAACGCGAATGCGAGCGGGAGCAGGGGCTTAAGTGATATTTTCAAGGGATCAAAGCGGGCAGGGAACCGCGCCCGGTTGGGCGCAGACGGCGGCGGCGATTTCGCAGGCTTTCCGGAGTAGCGCTTCAGGAGGTTCGCACCGCAGGAGTCCGAGCGTGAGCGCCGCGGTAAACGCGTCGCCCGCACCGACGGTATCCACGACTCGGGTGGGGATTCCCGGTTGGTTGACCGCCGCGTTCGCGGATACGAGGAGCGCGCCCTCGGCCCCGCGCGTCATGACAACCAGGTCCAGTTGGCAGCGGGTGAGCAGGGCGCGCAGGGTGGCTTCGGGCGTGTCATGCTTGGCCACGGCACATGCGGCGAGCACTTCCGGCAATTCATCGTCGCTGAGTTTCAGGATGCTGGCCAAAGCAATGGAGTCGCGGATGAGCGCCGCGTCATGGAACGGCTTGCGCAAGTTGACATCAAGCACGCGGCGGATGCCGTGGGACTGGGCGAGGGTTAAGGCGCGCCGGATGGTCGCCCGCGAGCGTTCGCCGCGCTGGCCGAGGGTGCCGAAGTAAAGGGCGTCCGCGTTCGCGATGCGCGCTTCGAGATTGGGCGTCCAGGCGAGCTGGTCCCAGGCCGAGCCGGCGTGAATCTTAAAGGTGGGTTTGCCGGCGGCATCCAGCGTTACGCCGACGGCGCCAGTGGGGACATCGGCGATGCGCTGGATCAGGGAAGTGTCCATGCCGAAACGCTGAAGGATCGCCAGGGCGTCTCGTCCCCGGGCGTCTTCGCCGACGGCGCTCAGGAGGGAGACATCGCCGCCCAGCAGCGCGGCGTGGCAGGCGAAGTTGGCGGGAGCGCCGCCGAAGCGCGGGCCTTCGGGAAAAAGGTCCCAGAGGACTTCCCCAAGGCTAAGGATCTTCAAACTCATGCGCGGTTTCCCTTTAGTCGTTACAATTAAATTGCCACAGAAGACAACCAAGGAAACGAAGAGCAAGGGACGAGATATCCATCAGCCCGACTGCTTTGATCGTGGGCACTGTCTGGCGACCTTAAACTGCCTGCCAGTGCGTGTTCCATCTCCCGGTTTCTTGGTTATCTTCGTTGGCTTCTGTTAAAATTTGCTGAATCGTTCCGGCTTAGCCTCGCGGCGTCGGGCTTGAGGTGGCCGCTGCCTTCGGTTCGGTTTCCAAGTCAATGCCCAGCTTGCGCTGCATGTCTTCCAGGGAAATGCCTTTGGTTTCCGGCACCATGAGTTTCACCCAGATGAGTTGCAGGACCATCATGCCGCAGAAGATGCAGAACACGTAGCCCGGCGCGAAGGCGGCCATCATGAGCGGGAAGAACGTCGTCAGCAGCGCGGCGAACACCCAGTGCGTGGCGCTGCCCAGGGCCTGCCCCTCCGCGCGATGGCGATTGGGGAAAATCTCCGAGATAAACACCCAGATGACCGCGCCCTGGCCGATGGCGTGCGAGGCGATGAACGCAAAGATGCAGATGAGCACCATCAAACCACCCGGCCCGGCGGCTTTCGAGGCTTGTTGCAACGCGGTGGCGGCGGCGGCCTTCACTGAATCCGGCTTTGCATCGGCGGGAAGGATCACGGGCTGCGCGCCCGAGGCGGCCACGGCGGTCGCGGCCACGAGCGCCTTCTGCTTCGCTTCCAACTCCTGCCTGAGCGCGGCGACGCGGGCGGGATTGGCCGTGCTGAGGCTGTTCACGGCGGACTTGACGTCCACGGCCGCCGATGCGGCCTTGAATTGCGGGGCCCAGGTGAAGAACGCCACGGCGCAGAGTCCCAGCGAAAGGATGTAGCCAAACGAGCCGATGAAGAGCAGGGTGCGGCGTCCGAGGCGGTCAATCAGCCATAAACCGACAAAGGTGAAGATCAGGTTGGTGAAGCCGATGCCCACGGATTGGGCCAGGGCGTTCTCGCTGCCCGTGAGGCCAAAGATGCGCGGGGCAAAGTAGAGGATGGCGTTGATGCCGGAGAGCTGGTTGAAGAAGGCGATGAGGAACGCCAGCAGCATGGGCACGCGCAGCTTCCACGTCCAGAAATGCGAGGAGACCGCGCGCTCGGAGGACGCGGCGAGAATGGCGTCGGCCTGCGCCTCAACCTGGGCCGCGCTGGCTTCCGGCTCGATGAGCTTGAGCACTTTCAGGCCCTCGGCGCGGTCGCCTTTGCGCCCGATCAACCAGCGCGGGCTTTCCGGGAGGCTGAAGCACAGGACCGTGTAGATGATCGAGGGAAACGCGGCCACGCCGAGCATCCAACGCCAGGCGTTTTCGCCGATGCCCGCGAGCAGCGCGTTGGAGGCGAACGCGACGAGGATGCCGAAGACGATGTTGAACTGGAACATGCCCGCGAGCCGGCCACGATAGGCTGGCGGGGCTATTTCCGAGATATACAGCGGCGCGGCCACCGTGGAGATGCCAATGCCCAGACCGCCAATGAAACGCGCAACCACAAACGAGGTCACATCCCAGGCGAAACCGCAGCCGACCGCCGAGATGATGTAGAGCACGCCGATGAAGGTCAGGGTGGTTTTGCGGCCCAACCGGTCGGTGGGCCAACCGCCCAGCAATGAGCCCAGCACCGTCCCGTAAAGCGCGGCGGCCATCGCCATGCCGTGCAGGACGGGACTAAGATTCCAGAGCGCTTGAATTTTCTGCTCCGCGCCGGAGATGACGACGGTATCAAAGCCGAACAGGAATCCGGCGAGGGCGGAGGTGATGGACCAAAAGAAGATGCGAGCTTTCATAGATGTTGAAGGGTAGTTGGTTTATTTCCAGATACTGCGGAGATTGAATGCTTCCAAGGCGTTGATTTTTGCGTTGCCGCCTTTGACCTGCACGCCCAGCGCCAGATTATCGGCTGCGGGCTGGAATGGCAGTGGCACGTACGTCAGGCCATCGCTGGCAAAGATTTCCAACGCCGTGCGGTCGCAGAAGATGGTCAGACGCTGTTTGCCGTCACGCAACGGAGCCGGGGCACGAAGATCGTTCACAACCAGTTCCTGCTTTTTGGCGTCATAAACGATGGTGGCCCCACGTACGGTGAAGGTCACTTCGCTGGCGTCGCCCGGCTCGAATTCGGCGCGCAGTTCCACAAGTTCGCCGGTCACGCCAGCCAGGGGATTGGCGCTGTCGGGTTGGAGCGTCGTCGCATCGCAACGGTGCGACTTGGCGCGTAGTGATTCAAGTTCCGGCGCCGGTGTCCAGGTTAGGCGGGGACCTTCCGGGGTGGTCCGGAGGTTGAGTATGAGCGGAAATGACATCGCCTGGTTGAACGGCATGCCGACGGTGGCGGTCTGGAGCCAGCCGACTTGGACAATACGTCCCTTCGGATCGTGGCTGAAGGTTTGGGCGGCGTAGAAGCCTTTGCCGAGATGCCCTTTCAGCTTCGGCGTTTCCGGGGTGAAGTTCTTGCCGTCGAAAGTGCCGATCATGTAATCGCTGCTGGCGGCGGTGAGTACCCATTTCTTTTTCGCTACGTCGCCATCCACGGGTAGTTCAAACAGGTCCGCGCACTCGAAGAAATCGGCAATCCGGCTTTGAAACGTCCAGGTCTTCAAATCTGGTGAAGTGTAAAGGGCGATGCTCTTTTCTTTTTCAAAGTCATAGACGGCCACCACCCAGTGTTTGCCCGGCGCGTACCAAAGCGGGCGGGGGTCGCGGCCTTTGTGTTTGATGATCGGGTTGCCTTCAAACTCCTGGAAGGTGCGGCCCCGGTCGTTGGAGTACACGATGCATTCGCCGCGCCCGGTGCTGGTGTAGGTGGCAACAATCAACTCGTTGTCGCTTTTTTTCCAGCCGCTGGTGTTGTTTTTGTCCACCACGGCGCCGCCGCTGAAGGCCCAATCGCCGAACTGGTGCGGGTAAAGTGCGATGGGCAGTTCCTCCCAATGTACCAGGTCGCGGCTGACGGCATGGCCCCAATGCATGTTGCCCCACGGCCAACCATACGGGTTATGCTGGAAATAGAGGTGATACTCGCCGTCGGCAAACACCATGCCATTTGGGTCGTTGTTCCAGCCGCGCCGGGGCGAGAAATGCAACTGTCCCCGCAACGGTTCTCGGTAAAGCTGATCCACACCCCAGATCGTGTCCGCCTGCGTGATGAGGCTCAACGCCTTCGCATCCTCCGCGAGCTTGTCCACGCGCACCGTCGCTTTCTTCCCGCGCCACGCAGTCATGTCCAGATGCGCAAACCACTCCGGCTCATCCGCCAAATCCATCTCGAACTCGCGCACAACTTCGCCACCGACCAACACGGCGACCCGCTGTTTCTTCCCCTTCTTTGTCCCGTTCTTCACCGGGAAGTGCAGGTAACGTTTCTCGATCGTCAACTCCCGCTCGCGCGTCATGGTCTTTACCGCCATTGCGGCCGGCTTGTCGCTCAATACAATCTGGTCCACGTTAATGTGGCCCCAGCCGCCGGTGGCGTTGTCCACGATCTGGATTTGTGCCGTCTTGCCGGCCAACTCGCCCACGTCCCAAGAGGCTGGCGCCAACTCTTCGCTCCCGCCCGGGCTCGTATTGGGGCCGGTCGCGGTGCGGACAACGTTGCCATCCACGAGCAGATTCATGCACGTCTTGCCGACATGGCCGCCGCCGCCGATAAGGAAGGTGATGAACTTCCGCTCAATCTTGAACTCCGGCGAGGTGAGCGTGCCCGTGCTGCGGTCGCCGCCCCGAAAGGAATTGACCAAACCTTTGCCCAGGAATCCCTCCACTTGCATCTGGCCCGGCAACTTGCCGGGCGCTGGTCCGGAGCCGAAGGCTTCGCCGGTGGTTTTCCACTGGCCGTAGTCTTTGCCTTCAAAGTCGGCAAGCAGCAGGTCGTCTGCGGCGCGCAGATTGAATGTGGTCAGTGTGGCGATGGCCAGACCTGTAATGGCAAAAAGTGTTTTCATTTAAGTTGGCACCATTGAAACACAAAGTTTGCGTGCAAGGGAACCAACATTTGACAGGTTGATCAGAAATCTGCTATGACAGCTTTTCAACTTGTAAAACATGGCCCAAAATCCCAAACATCGGGAAATTTCCCGTCAGTTGCGCGCCAATATCGCCGCCGGGCGCTATGGTGTGGATAACCGACTGCCCAGCGAGCCGCAACTGGTCAAGAAATTTGGCGTATCGCGTCCTACCATCGCCCGGGCGCTGTTGGACCTGCAGGCGGAGGGGTTGGTTGAACGCCGTGCCGGGTCTGGCACGTATGTGCGCCAAGCCACGGCAGTCGCCGTGACTTCCACGCGGTTACTGGGGCTGCTCATTCCCGGATTGGGAACCACGGAGATCTTCGAGCTGATCTGCGGGGAACTGGCCAGCTTGGCGCGTGTCCATGAATACAGTCTGCTATGGGGCGGTTCCGCGCATCCACGGCAGGATACCGATACCAGCCTCGAACACGCGGAGGAAATCTGCCGCCAATTCATTGAACGCAAAGTGAGCGGAGTATTCTTCGCGCCGTTTGAACTGGTACCCGAACAGGATCAGGCGAACCGGCGTCTAGCCGAACTGCTGCGCCAGTCCGGCATCCCTGTTGTGTTGCTTGATCGGGATTTGCAGTCGTTCCCAAAGCGCAGCGATTTTGATCTGGTAAGCATTGACAATCTGGCGGGCGGCTTTCTGCTGGCCGATCATCTGCTGAAGCTCGGTTGCGAGCGCATCCGTTTCGTGGCCCGACCGTTTTCCGCACCGACGGTGGATGCGCGCATTGCCGGGGCACGGGAGGCTCTCGTGCGCCGACGCCGCGAACTCGCGCCGGACTGGGTGCGCTTGGGTGATCCGGCCGACCTGAAGTTTGTGCGCAGCCTTGCCGCCGGTCGGCAAGCTGACGCGTTCATTTGTGCCAACGACCACACTGCCGCCGTGCTCATGCGCTCGCTAGAATCCATTGGTGTGCGGGTGCCGCGCGATATGCGGGTAGTGGGCTTTGATGATGTGAAATACGCCATGCTGCTCTCCGTGCCACTCACGACGATTCACCAGCCATGCCGTGACATCGCAGTGATCGCCTTTCGCACTATGCTTCACCGCATTGCCGAACCCACCCTGCCGGCGCAAAGTCTGGTGCTCACCCCCACATTGGTCGTCCGCGAATCGTGCGGTGCCTACCTGCCCAGATCGGCAAATCAACGAACCTGATGCTGCTGGCAGAGTTTGAATTCCAAACTTCGATTCTCAGAGTCAGAGGCATAAACCGATCCTAGTGAAAAGTTGCAACATACTGTTTGATAATATATTACAACCGCAATCCTATATGGAAATACACCCCTTATTGCGGCAACTAGGTTGCATAAGACGAATCATTTCCGGCAATTAAATTCGTACTACGCCATTTATGGGCTACTGTTAAATATTGAACCAATAGTTCCTCGCTATGATGACAATGTTTGTACGGATAATGGTGGGCTGGTGCATGACCGGCTGGGTGGCTGGATTTCTTTGTGCCCAAACGGTGATCGAAGGCACCGTAGCCCTTCCGAAACCCGCGCCGCCAACCCCCAAGCCACCGCGCTATCAGGGGCTGGTTGGCGAAATCGCCCCACCGGATCCGGCGGTGGCCGTGGTGTACTTGGAAGGCAGATTTCCCGCCGCCACCAACGTGCTGCCCGCGATGGAATTATGGCAGAAGGGGCTGCAATTCCGACCGGGCGTGCTCCCCATTCAGGTTGGCACCAAAGTCAAGTTCCCCAATGGCGATGATCTGTATCACAATGTATTTTCTTATTCCAAAGCCAAGCGTTTCGATCTGGGGCGCTACCGCAAGGATGAGGAAGCGGCGGTACAGGTATTTGACAAGCCGGGAGTGATAAAACTATATTGCGAAATTCACGAACACATGCGCGGCACCATCCTGGTGCTCGATACCCCTTACTTTGTCCGGACGGATACGAACGGCATCTACCGCCTGGAAAATCTGCCCGCCGGGCAATACACGCTGAAGGTTTGGGTGGATGATAAGACCACGCGGGAAAAACCCGTAACGCTGGGCTTCAATCAAACTTTACGCGTGGATTTTTCCGCCCGCTAAACCAGCATGATGCCGAAGAACTTCCGAACCAAATTATTGCTGGCTATGATGCTGCTGGTGATCAGTGTCACGGTCACGGCCTTGCTGGTCATGGAAGAACAGGTGCGCGCCTCATACGAGCGACTATTCCAAGAGACCTCGGCCGTCCAGTTCAAATCCTTTCTTAGTCAGCGGGAAACCCGCCTTGACCCCGTGCGTGAGCAAATACTGAATGTGGTGCGAAGCCCGCGTTTATTTGCCCTAATGGAGGAAAGCGACTTGGAGCCTGGGGACCTGTACCGAGTGGGGCTGGACCAATTGCGCGAGTTGCTGCCCGCCTCCCAGCGGGGCGAGAAGTTATCACAGACCGCATTTTTTGTATTTTTGAACAGTCGCGGAGAAATGATCCTGCCCAGTTCCACGAACACGGTCAACGCCAGCATTCAAGGCCTGCGTCCCGCCCGGCATTTCATGGAAACCATTGGCAAATTCGCCCTGACGAACCGTACTCAGCACATTGGCTACCTTGCGCCAGAAGTCGCCGCCGGAGGAATTACACTGCGGGAAATGGTATTCACTCCCATCATTCACCAAGTAAGCCAGCAGGCGTTGGGAGTTTTGGCGCTTGGCTTCCCGCTGCCGGATTCATCCCGGGATGGCGTGCCGAGTGGAATATGGCTGGATGGCCAACTGTACTCCTCCTCCATCCCCGGTTCGTTGCGGATACGGTTGGGAGATGAAATGGCCAACCAACTGCGCAAGATCGGTCCCCGACCGCAGACGCTTGGCTATACCGTAAATGACGCCGGGGCGACCTTCCAAGTCTATGCCCAGATGCTGAACATGGATACCGCCTTCCCCCCGACTTACCAGATCTGTTTATTTTCTCTGGCCGGCGTCAAGGAGTCAAATAGCAACCTGCGCAGAAAAATGCTGCTGTTCGGGTCAGCCGCGATGATGGGGGCGCTGGCACTGAGCTACTTGTTGTCGCTGGGTCTGTCGGGTCCCATCCAAGAGGTGGTGAAGGGAACCACCGAGATTGAACGTGGAAATTACACGGTACAATTGCCAGTTCGGAGCCGGGATGAAATCGGGCAATTGGCGGTCTCCTTCAACCGCATGGCTGAAGGACTGGCGCTCAAGGAGAAATATCGCAGCGTACTGAACATGGTTACCGACAAGGGGGTGGCGGAAGAATTGATGAACGGCAAACTCGCGCTGGGTGGCGAGTTGCGGGATATCTCCGTGCTGTTTTGCGACATTCGCGGGTTTACGGCGCTCACCGAGCACATGCCGCCCACCGAGGTCATTCAGCTTTTGAACGAACACATGACCGTCCTGACCCGGGTGGTTTACGAATGCGATGGCGTGGTGGATAAATTTGTCGGCGACCTGGTCATGGCGGTGTTCGGGGTTCCCAAAAGCACGGGAAACGATGCCAGCAATGCGGCCCGCTGCGCTCAACGGATGATTGAGGAGCGCCACCATCTGAACAGCGTCTCCCGCCATTCCATTGCCATCGGCATCGGCATTGCCTCCGGGCAGGCGGTAGCAGGATGCATGGGCTCAGCCGATCGCCTGAATTACACCGTTTTGGGAGAGAGGGTAAACCTGGCCTCCCGCTTGTGCAGTTCGGCCAAGCGCATGGAAATAATCGTGGACCTGACCACGCGGGAAAGATTGGGAAACGCGTTCAAGGTGAGCGCATTGCCTGCCTTGACATTGAAAGGATTCAATCAACCGGTGCCAGCTTTTCAATTGCTGCCTGCCGCAACCACCGACCCCCACGCATGAATTGCCTCATGAAACATCCTTGCGCATTCCAAGTTCACATCCGCCGCTCACTGGCGCGCTGGCTGCAGGCCTGCCTGCTGCTCGCTTGTTTGCTCAAAGCTTCGGCAAAAGCGGAGCCATTCAGCGCCAGCACCCTGCTCTCCCAATCCGAGGATTTGCTGCAACGTGCTGGCATCGGTTTATTGTTTGATCTTGAGGGTTATTATGTGGATCAACGCCCGGGCGGGCTATTGTTCCGGGAACGTAGCTTCCTGAACCCAAGGCTAAGCATGTTCCTCGATCAAAAACTGGGCGACCATGTTTATGTGTTCCTGCAAGGCCGCGCTGATCGCGGGTTCGATCCGTATTCAGAAAAAATGGAGGCCCGGCTGGATGAATACCTGGTGCGCTGGACGCCGTTCGCGCAGAACCAGGTAAATCTTCAAATCGGCAAATTTGTAACCGTGGTTGGCAACTGGGTCGGGCGTCATGATTCCTGGAATAACCCATTTATTACGGCGCCTTTGCCATACGAAAACATCACCATCATCACGGACTTCAAGGGGGCGGCCTCGCCACGCGGTTTTCTGGCACGACGGGACATGGTTGAGACGCCGGAAATAAAAGATAAGTGGTTGCCGATTATTTGGGGGCCGGCATACACAACCGGAGCATCGTTATTTGGTTCCCTGTCGCAATTCGATTATGCCGTTGAGGTGAAGAATGCCTCCATTTCTTCGCGTCCCGAGTATTGGGGTGCCGATAGCCTGACCTGGCAGAATCCCACCGTGAGCGCCAGGTTGGGCTGGCGCCCCACCGAGGCGTGGAACGTCGGCATCTCCTTTAGCCGCGGCACCTACCTGGTGCCTGAGGCCCGGTCAACCCTTCCAGCCGGCAGGGACTTGGGGGATTACAACCAAACCACCTTGGCATACGACGCAAGTTACGCCTGGCACCAATGGCAACTATGGGGAGAGCTATTTTACAGCCGATTTCAGGTACCCAATGTGGGCAATGCCGATACCACCGCCTACTACCTCGAAGCCAAATACAAATTGACCGCCCAGTTATTTGCGGCCGTGCGCTGGAATCAACAACTTTTCGCCACCATTCAAGACGGCCAAGGCGGCCATCAGACGTGGGGGCATAACATGGAGCGAGTGGACGCTTCGCTGGGCTACCGATTCAACCGGCATCTTCAGGGCAAATTCCAATACAGCATCAGCCATCAAAACGCCGCCTGGCAAAAAGGCGAGCAATTGGTGGCGGCACAGCTAACGGTGAAATTTTAACCGAACTTTCGACACTGGGACGGGTTTTTAATAAAAATCCCTGGCGCAAT
>JBAXGN010000128.1 GCA_037139415.1 Verrucomicrobiota bacterium
GTGACGCGGCCACCGACCTCGTGATCCGCTTCAGTCAGACGCGGGAGGATTTTAACCAAACCGAATTCCGCCACCGGATTGACCAACTGATGGCTTCCCGCCAGGATCAGGGACTGCAGCAGATCAACGTGGGGCGCGCCGTGCTGGAAATCAGCATGAACGCCGCCGAAAACGGCCTGTTCGTTCCCAGTGAACTGACGTTGCTGGGCAAAACCATGCTGCAACTGGATGAAGTCGGCAAGATTCTCGATCCGGCGTTTGACCCGAATGCGTGCGTCCGCCGCCATGCGAGCGCGCTGATGTCCAAACGCCTGCTGAAAAATGCCACCCAAGGCAGTTTCTTCAGTTCGATGTTGGAAATGAAGCATTTTGTCGGCGGCCTGCCCGCCCGCCTCAACCATATCATGGACGTGATCACCAATCACGAGTTGGAAGTCAAGATTAAAGCCGTGGATGCGAAATTGGTGGTGGAAGGATTTGAAAAGATCGCCAATCGAATCACGACCGGCATCATCCTCGCCGCGCTGATCATGGGGGCGTCGCTCCTGATGCAGGTCCCCAGTAATTTTCGTATCCTGGGGTATCCTGGTCTGGGTATTCTCTGCTTTCTCGCCGCCGCGGCCGGCGGGTTCTATCTCGTGTTTCGGATCTTCATTCAAGACCACCAGGACCGGAAGAAATGACCCGATTATGACCACTTTTAAAAAGAAAACCTCAACCCAACCCCAACCACCACCATGGGGTGAACACCCCATAGAATGTCGCAATCCTTTCCCGTATTGTAGTGGCGTGAAACAGAATGCTTGTCCACAGGATCATCAGATCAGACCGCGCGCCATCGCCATCGCTAATCACGAAGCCGGACTCGCACCCAACGTAAATAAATTGAAAACTATGAAAACGTTAATACAGCAATGCGAGCCGAGCAGCCGCGTTCAACCGTCAGGTCCTTCATTCCAGGACAATGGAAAACCATCTGCGGGTCGCAAGCTGCCCCTTCTGTTCAACCTGATGGCCTTGCTGGCAGGAGCTGTGTTCCTGCTGGGCGGCGCGCCGACCGCCCGCGCCGACCGGAGTCCGACGAACTGCGCCGGCAGCGGACTGGTGATCACGCTCTACACGTCCATTCCCGACGTACACATCGGCGACCGGATTTTTTACAGTATCAATGTGATCAACGGGATCGTGGGTAGCGGGCGCATCGCGTGCGATGCCTCCGACATTGTGGCGTTCATCGTCACGCCGGACGGCGTGACCAATTACGTCACGTTGCGGCGCACCGCGCTGCATAACGCTGAGTCGGATTACTATCCCGACGTGGTCGGCTATACCGTCCGCGCCGTCGATATCAAACCGGATGGCACCGTGGTGGCCCAGGCGCGGGATATCGGAACCATTCACCAAAACGACGTGAATAGCGTCGGTGGCGCTTTTCAGGAAGTGAACACCCAAGTGAACGAGCCCTGCGTTGCGATCCTCGCGCAATGCGTCGGCGGCGTGGGTGAGAACGGTGCAATCTCGTTCTCCGGAACAGTGACCAATTGCGGTAACAACACGCTGATCGGGGTGACGGTGACGAACTTCCACGAAGCTGGGTACTTCACGGTGCTTTTCCCCACCAACCTTGCCATCGGCCAGGTGGCCCCGTTCAGCGGAAGCTGGGTACCCTTGAATCCCTGCGTGCCGAGCACGGCCACCCTGACCGTCAAGGCGAGCGATGACTTCACGTCCACTCCGCGCTTGGTGACCAATATCGCCACCATCGTCTGCCAGAACACGTTAACGCCGGGAATTAAAGTGACCAAAACGTGTCCTCCGCTGGCGGTCGCTCCCGGCCAGTTGCTTACTTTCTCCGGCAGTGTCAGTAATACCGGCAACGTGACGTTGACCAATATTGTGGTGGTCAATGATCAGCCGGCTCCCAATACGCCGGTGCTTACCGTGGTTTCCCTGGCACCCGGGGCGGTGACCAATTTCACTGGTAGTTATTTGGCGCCGACCAATTGCTCGGTAACCGACACGCTGACGGTTCGTGCCGTGAGCCGGTGCGGGTTCTCCGTTACGAATATAGCGAGTGCAACGTGTCCAATTTTGACGGCACCGCAAATCGCGGTGACGGCGGTTTGTCCGGTCGCCCCGGGACTGCCCGGCGGTTCGCTAACCTACAGTGGCACGGTGCGGAATACCGGCAGCAGCATCTTGACCAACGTGGTCGTGGTCAGTGATCGCCCCAGCGCCAATACCGTCGTTTTCACAGTTGCCTCGCTGGTGCCGGGTGCGTCGGCCAACTTCACCGGCACGTACACGGTGCCGACCAACGTTTGCTCGGTGACCACCACGTTTAGTGGAACCGGCCTGGATATGTGTAGCGCCACCACCGTTACGAACATCGCGGTGGCTACCTGCGCGGTCAGCACCACCCCGGCCATCGCGGTTACGCTGGCGTGTCCAGCCGTGTCCGCCAGCACCGGCGGTTTGATCACGTACAGCGGCACGGTGCGCAATGCGGGCAACGTCACGCTGAATAATGTATATGTAGTAAATAACCAGCCGGCACCGAACACGCCGGTCATTGGTCCGCTAACGCTGGCCGCCGGCGCGACGGTCAATTTCACCACCAGTTTTACCGCGCCCGCCAATGCGTGCTCGGTCAGCAGCACGGTGATCGCCATGGGTAACGATAATTGTACGGCCGCTCTGGTGACGAACACCGCGTCCGCCACCTGTCCGCTGATTACGACGCCGGGGATTGCGGTCACGCAGGTCTGCCCGGTGAGTCCGCCCATCCCCGGTGGGGTGCTGACGTACAGCGGCACGGTACGCAATTCGGGTAACATCACGCTCACCAACGTGGTGGTCTTGAACAATCTGAGCGGGGCCACGCCGGTCTTCACGTCCGCCACGCTGGCACCCGGCGCGGTAGCCAACTTCACTGGCAGCTATCTGGCACAGACCAATTGCTCCGCCACGAGCATCTCGACCGCCACCGGTCAGAGTATCTGCGGCATCGCCGTTACTAATGCGGTGAGCACGACCTGTCCGATCCTCACGGCGCCGCAAATCGCCATCATCGCCGTTTGTCCGGCCACCTTGGTGGTACCCGGCGGTTCGCTAACCTACAGCGGCACGGTGCGGAATACCGGGAATAGCTCTTTGACCAATGTCGTCATCTTCAGTGATCGGCCCATCGCCAACACCGTCATCCTCACCGTCGCTTCGCTGGCACCCGGCGCGGCGCGCGACTTCACCGGCACGTACACCGTTCCAACCAATGTCTGCTCGGTGACCACCACCTTTAGCGGAACCGGCAAGGATCTGTGTACCGCTATCACGGTTACGAACACGGCGGTGACCACCTGTGCGGTGACCACCACTCCGGTGATCGCGGTCACGCTGGCGTGTCCGGCGGTATCCGCCAGCACCGGCGGTTTGATCACGTACAGCGGCACGGTGCGCAATGCGGGCAACGTCACGCTGAATAATGTGTATGTGGTAAACAACCAGCCGGCCCCCAACACGCCGGTCATTGGTCCGCTGACGCTGGCTGTTGGCGCTACGGCCAACTTCACCACCAGCTTCACCACGCCTGCCAATGCGTGTTCGGTTAGCAGCTCGGTGACCGCCATCGGCAGCGACAATTGCACGGCGGCCATGGTGACCAATATCGCCTCGACCACCTGCCCGTTGATTACCACGCCGGGGATTGCGGTCACGCAGGTCTGCCCGGTGAGTCCGGCAACCCCCGGTGGGGTGCTGACCTACAGCGGCACGGTGGCCAACACCGGTAATATCACGCTTACCAACGTGGTGGTCCTGAACAATCTGAGCGGGGCCACGCCGGTCTTCACGGCCGCCACACTGGTCCCGGGGGCGGTGACCAACTTCACCGGCAGCTATCTGGCCCCGACGAATTGCTCGGTCACCAGCATTGCGACCGCCACTGGGCAGAGTATCTGCGGCATCTCCGTTACCAATGCGGCGGCAGTGAGCTGTCCCATTCTGACGGTACCGCAAATTGTGGTGACGGCAGCTTGCCCGCCCACCCCGGTATCGCCCGGCGGTTTGATCACGTACAGTGGCACGGTGCGGAATACCGGCAAACTCAGCATGACGAATGTGGTTGTACGCAGTGATCGGCCCGTCGCCAACACGGTTGTATTAACCGTGGCGGTCATGGCGCCTGGAGCGTCAGCCAACTTCACCGGCTCGTACACGGTGCCGGCCGACGTCTGCACGGTTACTACCACCTTCAGTGGAACCAGCAAGGATATTTGCACCGGCAACACGGTCACGAACACAGCGGTGACCACCTGCGCGGTGACCACCACCCCGGCCATCGCGGTTACGCTGGCATGTCCTGCCGTGACCGCCACTGCGGGCGGTTTGATCACGTACAGCGGCACGGTGCGCAATGCGGGCAACGTGACGCTGAATAATGTGTACGTGGTGAACAACCAGCCGGCCCCCAATACGCCGGTCATTGGTCCGCTGACGCTGGCCGTCGGCGCCACCGCGAACTTTACCACCACCAGCTTCACCGCTCCTGCCGCCTGCTCGGTTAGCAGCACGGTGACGGCCATCGGCAGTGACAACTGCACTGCGATCATGGTGACGAACACGGCTTCGGCCACCTGCCCGCTGAATACCACGCCGGGCGTTTTGCTCACCCAGCTTTGCCCGGTGAGTCCGGCGATTCCCGGCGGGGTGCTGACGTATAGCGGCGCGGTGCTCAACACCGGCAACGTCACGCTTACCAACGTGGTGGTGCTGAACACTTTGCGCGGCACCACGCCCATCCTCACGGTAGCCATACTGGCTCCGGGTGAAGTGACCAACTTTACCAGCAGCTATCTGACCCCGACCAATTGCTCCATCACCAGCACCTCGACCGTCACCGCACGGAGTATCTGCGGGATCGCCGTCACCAACAAAGTGAGCACGACCTGTCCCATTCTGATTAACCCACAAATCACGGTGACCCAAACGTGTCCCGTGACGCCGGTGGTGCAAGGCGGCATCCTGACCTACAACGTCAGCGTCAAAAATTCGGGTAACACCACGTTAAGTAACATCGTAGTGGTCAACAATTGGCCCGCCGCTAACACGGTGATCTTCACCTTGGCCAAACTGGCGCCTGGGGTGACGACGAACTTCACAGGTAGTTTCGTGGTGCCCGTCAACTGTTGTGTGGCTTGGAGCACCGTGGAGGCGAGCGGCCAAGCCTGCGACGGATCCACGGTTACCGATACCGACTCGGGGACGTGCGTCGTCCTCACCACGGCACGGATCGCGGTGACCAAACTCTGCCCACCCACGGCCGCGCGACCGGGAGAGGTGTTGCAATATAGTGGCATCGTCAGCAACGCCGGTAATATCGCCTTGGTCAACGTGACCCTGGTAAGCTCGCAGCCGAGCGCCGGGACCGTCATCTTTGGCCCGGTTACGCTGGCGGCTGGTGAATTCGCCAGATACTACGCCTCGTATGTGGTTCCGCCTGATTTCTGTGGCAATGACACGGTCACGGCGAGCGGTCTGAATGCCTGCACCTATGACCTCGTGGTCAGTAGCGCTTCCACGACGTGTCCCATTAGCTCGACGCCGCTCATTTCCGTCAGCAAACTCTGCCCGGCGCTGCCGACGCCGCATGGTAGCCCGTTAGTTTTCTCCGGGATCGTCAGTAACCTGGGGAATGTCACGCTGGTCAATGTGTACGTCGTCAATAACCAGCCCACCAACAACACGCCGGTCATCGGTCCCATTACCCTTGCGCCGGGAGCGTTCTACAGCTTTAGCGGTAGTTATCTCGCGCCGCCGGTTTGTTGCTCGATCACCGACACCCTCACCGCCCGCGGCCAGGACCGCTGCCTGGGCAGTAATGTAATCGCCACCGCCACGGCCATCTGTCCGTTGCTGTACCATCCGGGCATCGCGGCGGTGCAGAGTTGTCCGCCGAGTCCGTTACTGATGGGCAGCGTGTATGGGTTCAGCGGTTATGTGACCAACACGGGTGACGCGATCTTGACAAATGTCCTGGTGTTCACCAGTCAGGTCGGGCCGAAGCAGATATTTTTGGGACCCCTTGATCTGGCACCGGGAGAATCGGCGCCATACACGGGCAGTCTCTCCGTTCCTTACAACACCTGTGGGGTCACGATCAACGTCACCAGTCAGGAACCTTGCAAGGGCTCTTGGGTAACCAATACCACCACTTGCCCCGTCGCCACGACGCCACTGCTTGCAGTCACCCAGAACTGTCCAGCCACCCCGGCGACTCCGGGCAGCCTGCTCACCTACAGCGGCACGGTGCGCAACGCCGGCAACATCACCTTGAACAATATCGTGGTGACCAATGACCAAAGCGGAAACACCCCGATCATCTCGATCGCCACGCTGGCCCCGGGGGAGTTCGCGAACTTCACTGGCAGCTATCTGGCCCCAAGCATTTGTTCCGCCCCGAGCATTTCGACTGCCACCGGCCAGAGCCTCTGCGGGATGGCCGTCGCCAACACGGCCAGCGCGACCTGTCCGATCACCACAACGCCGCTGCTGGCGATCACCCAAAATTGTCCGGGCACCCCGGCGATTCCAGGCAGCCTCCTTACGTACAGCGGCACCGTTAGCAACGCCGGCAACATCATGCTCACCAATGTGGTGGTCTTGAATACTCTGAGCGGAGCCACGCCGGTCTTCATGGCCGCCACGCTGGCCCCGGGTGCGGTCGTCGGATTTACCGGCAGCTATCTGGTTCCGACCAATTGCTCGGTCACGAGCAGCTCGACGGTCACAGCCCGGAGCCTCTGCGGGGTCCCCGTCGCCAATACGGTCAGCTCGACCTGTCCGATCACCACGACGCCTCTGCTCGCGGTCACCCAGAACTGTCCGGCCACCCCGGCGACTCCGGGCAGCCTGCTCACCTACAGCGGCACGGTACGCAACGCCGGCAACATCACCTTGAACAATATCGTGGTGACCAATAATCAAAGCGGGTCCACCCCGATCCTCATGGTGGCCACGCTGGCTCCGGGGGCGGTCGTCGGATTTACCGGTAGCTATCTGGCCCCGACCAATTGCTCGGCCACGAGTATCTCGACGGTCACGGCCCAAAGCCTCTGCGGGATCGCCGTCACCAATACAGCCAGCGCGACCTGTCCGATCACCACGTCGCCTCTGCTCGCGGTCACCCAGAACTGTCCGGCTATCCCGGCGACTCCGGGCAGCCTGCTCACGTACAGTGGCACCGTCAGTAATGCGGGTAACATCACCTTGAACAATATCGTGGTGACCAATGACCAAAGCGGAAACACCCCGATCCTCTCGATCGCCACGCTGGTTCCCGGTGCGTTCGCGAACTTCACTGGCAGTTATATCGCTCCGGCCATCGGCCCCACGCCGAGCACCTCGACGGCGCGTGCCACCAGTCTCTGCGGTGCGCCGGTCACCAATACGGCCAGTTCTGCCTGCCCAATCTTCACCACGCCCGCAATCTCAGTGGTCAAACTCTGTCCGCCACTGCCAGTCGCAGCGGGAGGCACCTTGGTATTCTCGGGCCTCATTGCCAATACGGGTAACGTCACGCTGACCAATGTCATCGTCGTGGATAGCCAACCGGCTCCGAATACACCGGTGTTGGGGCCAATCACCCTCGCTCCCGGAGCGAGCACCAACTTCACTGGCAGCTATCTCGTGCCGCTGAACGCCTGTTTCTCGGCTGACACGCTGCGGGTTACTGGCAGAGATGCCAACACCGGCATCGCCATCACCAACACCGCCTCGGCGAATTGCCCGATCCTCACCACCCCCGGCATCGCCATCACCGAGAGTTGTCCGCCTGGACCCGTGTCGGCGGGTAGTTCGGTGGCATTCGGTGGCGTGGTCAGCAACCCCGGCAATATCACCTTGACGAACGTCTTCGTGATCAGCGGTCAGCCGAGCAACGTCCTGGTGCTCGGACCGATCACGCTTGCCCCTGGAGCTTCCGCGCCGTTTGCGGGCAGCTATATTGCCACGGGTGGTTCCAGCCCGACGACGAACTCGACGATTGTGACCAACAGCGGCAGCACCATCACGACGAACGTGGCCAACGTCATTGCCACAAATACAACGGTCACCGTTTCGACGAACAACGTGGTGCCCACATTCGGGACCATTGACCCCGTCAGTGGGATACTCTCGAATCGTTTCAACGTCGTCTCGAACTTGCATACGTTGATGTTTGCGGACCAGGATCAGAACTGGGGACCCACGCTGTTTTACACCACGCGCCATCCCGCCGCCGGGCCGGATCAGTTTGTCACGATCTCCACCATTCCGCCATTTGTCGGCGTGGTCGCGGATCGGTTCAGCCTGAGCACGACGAATTACGATGCGCTGACGCTGGCGGCCCCTGATATTGGCCACGGGGCGAAGAACTTCTATTATGTCAATCATGACAGTAGCAGTGTCTCGACCTTCGGCGTCATCAAAGCTGCGGGTGCCTCTTCCTCAGCGGATCTTGCCCCGGCCCTGCCCGGCACCGGCTACAAGGCCTTGGCCTTTGCGGCCGCGGACGTGAGTGGGTATGGAGCCAATCTCCTCTATTCGCTCCGCCAGACCAACGGCATTGCCGTCCTCGGAACCGTCTCCATAGCCGGGGCCATGGTGGTCACCGACCGTTACGCCGTTGGCACCAACGCCAACTTTGATTCGATGGTCTTTGTGCCTGGCACCGTGTCCACTTGGGGTACTGCGATTTTCGCCTATCTCCGGCATGACACGAACGGGTCCATCATCGGGACCATTGACCCTGTGACGCATGTCGCCACCGATCGCCTGAGTCTTGGGACGAACTTCCTCAGCGCCTTGACCTTTACGGCCACCGATGTGGGATACGGGCTCAACCTGTTCTATTACCTCCGCCCGGAGCGAACCATTCTGACCACGAACAGTGTCACGACCTTCACGACCAACGTGGTGACCACATTCATCACGAACGCCGTGTTCACCTTCACGACCAATAGTGTGGTCCGGTTCACCGCCACCAACACGGTCACGGCCACCGGCTTGGACATCTGTCAGGCTCGCACCGTGGCTGCCGCCGCGAATTGCCTTGGCCCGGTGGTGCCGGTCATCCCGCCGGGATTCCCCGCACCAATGCTCATGCCGGTCATCGGCCAGGCATCGGTGGTCAACGGTTTCTTCAGCGTCACCTTGCCGACCAAGAGCGGGAAATTGTACACCGTGCAATATAAGAATAATGCGAATGACCCGACTTGGATCAACTTGGTAACCGTGGTCGGAACGGGCGGGAACCTGCCCATCACGGATACCACGAAAACCAAAGGAGACGGACGGTTCTATCGGGTCATGATTACGCCATAAGACACCCGATTCCGCGGGGCGATCATCCCAGCCGCGGGCAAGTGCCTGCGGCTGGATTTTCAACCAAACACAGTACGAATAACAATTAAGAAAACCAAAACACGTATGAAAAAGACAACTTCACTTTTAGCCGGGGCGCTCTGGCTGGGCGCGCTGTGCGTTGCCGCGCAGGCCGAGGGCACACCCAAAATTCAGTTTGACCGCATGGTCTATGATTTTGGCAAGACCTCGCTGGTGGAAACCGTGACCGGCGTCTTCAAGATCAAGAACGTGGGCGACGGCGTACTCAAAATCGAAGCGCCCAAACCCTCCTGCGGCTGCACGGTCGCCGAGGTGAAACCGGATACGCTCAAGCCGGGTGAAACGGGCGAATTGCCGTTTACCCTGCATCTCGGCCTGCTCAAGGCCCAGTTGGACAAGCGCATTGCGGTGAAATCCAACGATCCGTTGACGCCGGACGTGTCACTCACCATCAAGGCGGATTACACGCCGCTTTACGATGTCAATCCGTTGACGCTTTCCCCCAAACTCGAGTTCGGCACGAACGATGCCGCCCAATACACTACGATTACCCGCACCGACGGAAAACCGATTCGCCTTGGGAAGCTCGTCGCCTCCCAGCCCTGGATCACGGTGACCGTCGAGCCAGGCGCCAAGGCGGAGGCGGCGACTGCGCGCATTCGGGTGGCCATTCAACGGGAGGGGTCGCCGCGCCGTTTCAACGAATACGTCCATATTTATTCTGTTGAGCAGACCAACGTTCCCGTATCGAGCATCTACGTGTATGGCCAGATTATGGGCGAGGTCTCGCTCAGTCCCGAAGCCCTGTATTGGAGCGTCGTGGACACGACGAACACGGTGGCGGAGCGCCCGGAATCCATGACGACCCGGCGGGTGACCATTCGCACGGCCAATGGCAAGGCGTTTGACTTGAAGAATCTGCAAAGCTCCATTCAGGGCATCAAGGTGGAACTGGTGCCCAAGGAGGACGGCAAGTTCTATGAGTTGATCGCCCGTCTGGATACGGTGCCGCCGAGCACCGTCAGCGGCAATTTGTCGTTTGAAACTTCGGTGGCGGCGCAGTCCCGGATTGAAGTGCCCGTCATTGTCCATGTGTTCAAACCATGAATGCCTGGCTGAAAGCACCGTTGACGCAAGCCCTGAGCATCGTTCTACTCGGTCTCGGGGTGGGCGTGGCGGGCAATCAGCTCTCGCCGCGCGGGCTGCCCTGGATTACTCCGCCCCGGCAAACCACCAAAGCGGAAGCATTCATTTCGCTCACCCAAGCCAGGGAACTCTGGCAACTCGGCGGCGCTTTCTTTCTGGACGCCCGCGCGCCGGAGGATTACGCCGCCGGCCATATCGGGAACGCGCTGAATCTGCCCGCATTATCGTTCGCGCGACATTTCGGTGAAATAGCGCCCATGCTGACGCCGGAGTCGCTGCTGGTCCTCTATTGCGAAGGCAAGGAATGCGACCTCAGCCATCGTCTGGCCGCAACGATGCGCCAGCAGGGCTACACAAATATCCATCTCCTATCGAATGGCTGGGCCGCTTGGCGCCAGGCGGGGCTGCCGACGACCAAGGGAGGTCAAAAATGAAAACCTCACCGCTCGGATCCTGCGTTAACGCGATGCTGCGTTTGCTCGTGGGCGGGGCGTTTGTGGCCGCTGGCGCCCTCAAGATCGCCGATCCCGCCAAGTTTGCCCAGGACGTGAGCAACTACCGGCTGGTGCCGCACGAACTGATCAACCTGGTGGCGATCCTGGTCCCCTGGCTGGAGGTCACGGCTGGATTGTTTGTGCTGGCCGGCATTTGGCTGCAGGCCGCCGCGCTGGTCATCACCAGCCTGACGGTGCTGTTTTTCGCCATCATTGTATCGGCGCTCGTGCGCGGATTGAATATTGAATGCGGCTGCTTTGGAACGATCGGCGGCAAACATATCGGGCTGGTCAATCTCGCGATTGATTCCACGCTCCTTGTCCTCGCGTCACTTTTGGCCTGGCGATCCAGGGATTGCCCGGCCGACCAAATCTTCAGCGAAGCCGGTACGCAGAATTCTGCGCCACCACTCGAGGCTTCACCGAAGGGCAGTTCGGTAACTGTGCGGGAGTCGCGTCATATTGTGTGTAGCGACCCTCTCCGGTAGCCGACCCGTGCCCTGCGCCCGCCGCAAGGCGGCCGCAGGGCAAACACAGCGGCCCTCCGGGCATCAAACCGTCATGTAGAACGCGCCGCAAGGCCGGCAGATCGCCTTCCTCCTCTCCCCGTAGCCGCCGAAGTAATGAGGCGGATTCAACCGGACGCTCCTTGACCGCTCCCGCAATAATGACCCGCCACGCAAGTCATCCGTCTCCTTACCTCGACGGCTACGGGCGACAGCTTCCGCCGTTTATCCTTCGTAGGTGTCCAAGAGGTGTATTGGACGGCTTTCCGGAGGTCATGCCCTGTTCCCCGCATAGACCGCACCGGGCTGAAAGCCCGTGATGTGATAGCTTGGGGTGAAGCCCCAAGGAAACGATGAACCACCTTGTTGCCACCGCCCTGAAAGGGAGGGATGTTCCATTCCATGATTGCCACCCGCAACGGTGGTGCCGCCCTTACAGGGCGGGGCGGTTGGCGGGAAACTTATTTCCGGGCCTTCAGCCCGGGCTATCACATGACGAGCCTTCGGCCCTTTGTTCCATCCTCACCTTCTCATTGACCCCGCCGCCTCGTTTGCTATGCTTCGCCCATGCCACTTTCGTGGAATGAGATTCGTCACCGCGCCATCGCCTTTGCCAACGAGTGGCAAGGCGAAACCCGCGAGGCTGCCGAGCGCCAAACGTTCTGGAATGAGTTCTTCCATGTGTTCGGCATCCGCCGCCGCACCGTGGCCACGTTCGAGGAGCCGGTCAAGAAACTCTCAGGGGATTGGGGCTTCATTGACCT
This sequence comes from Verrucomicrobiota bacterium, assembly GCA_037139415.1. NCBI lineage: Bacteria > Pseudomonadati > Verrucomicrobiota > Verrucomicrobiota bacterium. The sequence goes on from JBAXGN010000128.1 coordinate 12,289, forward strand.
GTTCTGGCCCGGCAAACTGCTCGTCGAGCACAAGACCGCCGGGGCGGACCTCGGCAAAGCCCACGCGCAAGGCATGGATTACATTCGCGGCTTGAAGAACTCCGGGCGCGATGCGGAAATTCCCCGTTGGCTGCTCGTCTCTGATTTCACGCGCGTTGCGTTGCATGATTTGGAGCCGGAACAAGACCCGGATGCCCCGCTGTTGCAACGGTTGCCGCCCAGCATTGAGTTTCCGCTCGCAGAGTTTCACAAGCATATCCGCCATTTTGCGTTCGTCGCCGGATATACCCAGCATCGGCTGGACCCGGAAAGCCCCGCAAACCTCGAAGCCACCCAGCTCATGTGCAACCTGCACGATGCCTTGGAGCATGGCGGCTACACTGGGCACGAACTCAAACGGTTCCTGGTCCGCATCCTCTTTTGTCTTTTCGCTGAAGACACCGGCCTTTTCCCGACCAAAGGTTTTGAATTGTTAATCCGCGATCGTACCGCCGAGGATGGCTCCGATCTCGGTCTCCGTTTGGCACATCTGTTTCGCATTCTCAACACGGATACCACGCAACGCCAAAAGAACCTGGATGAGGACCTGAGCCAGTTCCCGTATGTGAACGGCGAACTCTTTTCCGAGAAGCTGGAGTTTGCGGATTTCAATGCCGACATGCGTAATGGGCTGCTGGCCTGTTGCCGCTTTCATTGGGAGACTATTTCCCCCGCCGTCTTCGGATCGCTCTTCCAAGCCGTCATGGACAGCAAGGAGCGCCGCCAGGTGGGCGCGCATTATACGGCGGAAAAGAATATCCTGAAACTCATTCGTTCACTGTTTCTGGATGATCTGCGGGCAGAGTTTGAAAGCATCAAGACCAACCGTTCCACCCGCCGCACCGCCCGGCTGGAGGAATTCCATGCTAAACTGGCCAACCTGACGTTCCTCGATCCCGCCTGCGGGTGCGGCAATTTTCTGGTCATCACCTACCGTGAACTGCGCAAGCTGGAATTGGAAGTGCTGCTGGAATTGCACGGTCACCAGCATGAAATGGCACTGGATTACGTTAATAAACTTTCCAAACTCAACGTCCACCAGTTCTACGGCATCGAGATCGAGGAATTCCCGGCCCGCATCGCGGAAGTCGCACTGTGGCTCACCGATCATCAAGCCAACATCGCCCTTTCGCAGGCATTCTCCCAACTGGTGCTGCGGTTGCCGCTGCATTCCTCCCCGCACATCCTCGTAGCGAATGCGCTGCGCACGGATTGGAGTAGGGTCCTTGCGCCGAAAAAATGCTCATTCATTTTGGGGAACCCGCCGTTTGTGGGCGCAAAGCTGTTAAACGCAGAGCAAAAGGCTGATTTGGGTGGCATTTGTGGCCTTGTCAAAAATGGCGGCACGCTCGACTACGTTACCGGCTGGTATTTCAAGGCGGCGGATTATGTGAAAGGAACGACGATTCGTTGCGCGTTCGTTTCCACCAACTCGATCAGCCAGGGCGAACAACCGGGTGTCCTATGGGGCGATCTTTTCGCACGGCATCAGATGAAGATTCATTTTGCGCACCGGACTTTTCCGTGGGAGAGCGAAGCGCGCGGCAAAGCACATGTGCATGTCGTTATCATTGGTTTTGGGGCTGGCGAGGTTGAGAGCAAATTCATTACCGACTACGAAACAGGCGGTGACAATCCCACCTGCACGCAAGTTACGAATGTCAGCCCTTATCTTTTTCAAGGTGGGGATTATGCGCTAATCAATCGAACGAATGCGCTGTGCAACTCACCCGAGATGGGGATTGGCAATAAGCCAATTGATGACGGCAATTATCTTTTCACCGAGGCGGAAAAGCGTGAATTCCTTAAGTTGGAGCCGAATGCCAAAGCCTATTTCCACCCATTCTTTGGAGCGGACGATTTTCTTTATAACAAACCGCGCTGGATTTTGTGGCTTGGTGATGCCGAGCCGCAAACGCTGCGGCGGACGCCCGAAGTAATGAAGCGGATCGAAGCGGTGCGCAAGTTTCGCGAAGCCAGCAGAAGCAGCCCCACCCGAAAACTCGCCTTAACGCCGACCCGTTTTCATGTGGAGAACATGCCGAAAAGCGATTACTTGCTGATCCCACGGCATAGTTCTGAACGCCGCCATTACATTCCCATTGGCTACGTTCAAGCACACATCTTGGCAGGGGATAGCTGCCTCATTCTGCCAGATGCGACGCTATTTCATTTTGCTGTTTTAACGTCTGCCATGCACATGGCTTGGGTAAAGCATGTATGTGGGCGGTTGAAAAGTGATTACCGTTATTCTGCTGGCGTCGTCTATAACAACTTCCCTTGGCCCGAGAACCCCAGCCCAGCCCAACGGAAAACAGTCGAAGCAGCCGCGCAGGCAGTGCTGGATGTGCGGGCCAAGTTTCCCAAGTCCACGCTGGCCGATCTTTACGATCCCGTCGCCATGCCCGCCGCATTGGCCAAAGCCCATGCCACCCTCGACCGCACCGTGGATCGTTGTTATCGCAAAGAATCATTCGAGACAGACCGTCAGCGAGTCGAATACCTGTTCCAGCTTTACGAACAGATCACCGCCCCGTTGGCCCCCACCGCCAAACCAAAGCGTGCCGCCCGCCGCAAAAAGAAAGAGACTGATGTTCCGCCACTTTTGGCGCAACAGGTTCCCAATGCCGATCAAGCCGCCGCGGACGCCGCTCACGCTTATTTCCTCCACGAAGAGCCGCCACCGATAGCACCGGTTAACTGATCACTGCTTTCCCCCCCCCGGCATCCCCAAACATTATCCCACCGCCAAAACCTTGATCACCGATGATTGCATCCACCCGCAACCTTGATCCCTGATCTTGGAACAGCCCAGTGTGACTCCGGGAAGAGTAGTTCTGAACGAGAAAAAGGCCGTAAAAACGAGTTTTTTAGCAGTCAGCCGCTTCCCTGCGGCAAAATGGGGTTTTGACCTGCATCAAAAAAATGCGGCAACGCACAAGTTTTTGTTGACCGATAAATTAGTTTTGATAAATGTCCGGGGTGCCTTCCTGAGGCTGGAAGGCATTTTGAACAATCAAACAACAATTATGAAAAATCTGCTGAACCTCTCTCCAAGGCTTCGAGCCTTGCGTCATTCCTCGTTGCTGTTGCTCGCCGCTGGATTGGCTGCGGGCTTCCCCGCGAAGGCGGCCGTGTTGATCGGGAATCTCGGTGAACCCAATGATACAAATTACAGCGTTAATGACACAGGAACTGCGGCATCCTTTACCGTTGGTGGCTCAAGCGCCGTCCTGGGTGGGATTACCGCGAAATTAAACAATGGAGAAATACCGGGATTCATGGGCGATGGCGTGGTGCATTATCATGCCTTTGTCTATAATGACGTAGCCAGTAATCCAGGGTCATCCTTATACGATCTCGGCAGCTTTACTTACACCACCCCCTATGGAACTGCCAGTGATGTGACTTTCAACGCGCTAACCAGTCCGACGCTCGCCGCCAACACCACGTATTGGGTGGTGCTTACGGTTGATTCCGGTGATTACGGGCAATGGCAGGCATCCCTTGCATCAAAAAATCAAACAGGCGATCCCGGTTGGACCATCGGCGATTCCGCCCGTTTCGTGGGAAATACGTTTGCGTACGATTCAGTTCCCCTGTTTGCCGTGAATGCCGCCGCCGTTCCCGAGCCTTCCACGTGGGCTTTGGCGGGTTTGAGCTTGTTGGGCATGATTAGCTGGCGGCGGTTGGGGCGGAAGCAGGTTTCTTGATGGTCGGCAGTGCCGGGCGCGGCGAACCCGTCACCACCCCCGGCATTCCCCAACATTATCCCGACGCCAAAACCCTGATCACCGACGATTGCATCCGCCGGCAGGTATAGGATGGTTAACCGTGCGGGCGCCACGTCATATCGTGTGTCGTGCCCCGCTCCGGTAGCCAACCCGTGCCTTGCGCTCGCCGTCAGGCGGCCGCAGGGCAAACACCGAGGCCAGCCGGGCAGCAAACCATCTTATAAAACGAGCAGAAAGGCCAGCAGATCGCCTTTCTCCGCGCCGTTCAGCTTGGTGCCGAGCACCAGGTTAAAGAATTCCACCGTGTCCGCCAGGGTCAGGAGCCGCCCATCGTGGAGGTAAGGCGGGGAATCCTTGATCCCGCGCAAAGGGAAGGTTTTGATCGGGCCATCCGCGCTGGCAACCCGGCCATTGATGGTCTTGGTTTTAAAAAACCGTTCCACTTTCAGGTTGTGCATCGAGTTGTCGGTATAATACGGCGGCGCATGGCAAAGCACACATTGGGCCTTGCCAAAGAAGAGATCCTGCCCCCGGAGTTCCGCTGCGGAGGCTTTCTGGGGATCCAATTTCCCAAGCAGGTCGAGTTTCGGCGCCGGCGGAAAATCGAGCAGCGCCTGAAACTCCGCCATAAAATGCACTTGGCTGCCCCGCTCCAGAACATTGACGCCCTTTTTCGTCGCGATCACCGGATCACCGTCGAAATAGGCGCCACGTTGTTCGAACTCCGTAAAATCCTCCACGGATTTCAACGCCCGCTGGGAACCGAACAGGCGTTGGATATTCACGCCTCGCAACGACGGCGTATCCAGCCGATGCCGGTATTCCTGCGGGCGCACGTCGCCGACCAGATGGGTGGCCCCGTTGGCGTGTCCATTGGCGTGACAATCGAAGCAGGCCACACCACGGTGCGGCCGCTCGGAACGGCGGTCGCTGGTTTGATTGAATTGTTGTTGCGGAAACGGGGTCAACAGGAGTCGCAGTCCTTCGATTTGTTTGGGGTTCAAAATGCCGTCGAACAATTCAAAGTAATTGTCCATCGTCACGAGTTTGCCGTGCGTGACGTCGCCCAAGTCCGGGCGGGTCGTCAAAAAGATGGGGGCGGGGAATTCCGGGAGGAAATGGTCCGGCAAATCGAAATCGAGATCGAACCGGGTCAGGTCCCGTCCTTCTTGCCGCTTCATTTCCTCAATCTCAAACTGCGGAAAGAGCATGCCGCCATCCGGATGATTGGGATGAGGCAGGGGCAAAAATCCCGCTGGAAAAAGATCGCGGCGACGGATCTCCTCCGGTGTCAGGGTGGTCAACTGCTCCCAGTTCATGCCGGGGGTGAGCTTTACGCGGATGCCTTGTTGGACGGGTTTGCCCCGGGTCATGGTGACGTTGGGCTCGGGGTCATTGCGTAAATCGTAACGCGCCTTCAGCAGATCCAGTTGCCGCTTCATTACGGTTGCTTTCTCCGCCTTCATCCGGGCCATGGTGGCGGAGAACTCCTCTTTGGGGACGACGGGCATGTAGCTCGACATAGGCTGGCCCAACCCGATGCCAATGCAACCCAGAGCCACCAACCCACATACAAGATGTTTTACTGGTTTCATATTATTGCTCCACGAATGAACGCACGTGTGGACATGTTTGTGCGTTCGGTAATGTCTATATTTGGCACGTCAATCCGCCGCTGGAACGCTTTGGCCTTTGCATAATACTCGTAGCCGCCGCCGTCAGTCGGCGCAAATTAAGGCCCCCTCCTTAACTCTCAGCATTCTCCGGTTTCGGTCAACTGATCACTGATCACTGTTCACTCTTCACTGCCCCCCCTCGTCATTCCCCCGCACCCGCCGGAGCCAGATGAAGCGCGGAACCTTGCTCGATGTCGGCCCTGGTCAATTTTACGTACACGGTGGATTCCTCGTAACTGATCTGGTCAATTTTACTGGTGGATAGTTGCACTTCCCGGTCCGCAAGCCATTCATCGGTTTTGATGACCAGTCTCCCGATCTCCCAAGTCCGGTCGTAAAACAGAAAGTCACACAGGTGACCAATCGGTCCGTCGCTGGCCTGGACGTGGTAGCCGTTCACCGCATTGGTGCTGCGCAGATGGGCATCGGAATGTTCACCCGGCGGCGGATCACTCGCCGGGGTATGTTCACGCTGGAAAGGGGTGGCAGGCATTTCCAAAATCGGAAACCCACTCATTCCCCACACCGCATTCCCTTGCCAGTAATAGGGCCAGCCGTAGTACCGGTAATAGTCTTCTTCGTATTGCCGCGACACTGGCTTGTGCAACTCGATTGAAGGGCTGTGCTCAATCTGTTTGCGGGTCAGGTTCACCCGCAGGAAGTCGCCGGTCGCGTCAAGGCGGCCGAGCGAATGAGGCGAGATCAGAACCTGGCGCCCCGGCAGCCACGCGGCGGTGTCCGCCACCAGATAACGGATCGTCCAGTTTTGATCATCAAAATAGAAGTCTTTCACCTGGCCAATGTGGCCATCGTTGGCGCCGAGTTTGACGCCGCACAACGCTTTAATGCTTTGTAACATAAATCATTCCCAAGGGCTGGGAGCACCTGGTTCAAAGGGTTCGAATTTTCGATTCGTTGGCGTTCTTCAAAGGTAAGTGTTCCGCCTCGTCGAGATGGGCTGCCTCCATCGAGTTACCAACCTTCAAAATCGAGTTATGTTCGCCGAACGGGTTGGCCACGGTTTCCTTGGCGAGCGGATCGGCAATCCATTGGCCATCCACCACCAGGCGGTATTCGTAGCAGCCGGCTGGCAATACGGTTTCCTTCAGCCACCGACCCTGGCCCAAGGGATGCATGGGCTTGGCTGTCGGATGCCAGTCATTGAACGTTCCCGCCACACAAACCGTGGTGGCAGTGGCATGGGAGAATTCAAAGCGAACCGGTTCCAATTGGGGGCCGGTACACTTGACTTGGTTATCATGGTTGTGATTGTGTTTCATAGTCCGTTATTAATCGAAATGTTTTGTTTTTGGTTTTCTGAAAAAATATCCAGTTCCATTCCCCATAACATACGGATAAATCCCGGTGGCGCTATGGGGTGTTACCCTACTGGGGGCAGTGAACAGTAATCAGTAATCAAGTCATCAGTCATCAGTGAGCAGTCAGGGGGATTTGGATGGGGCTGACTTCAAACCTGACAGGGCGCCCAAAATAGCCTGCTGCACTCCGGGGTGATTAAGGTTCCCCAGATGGCCGCCTTGTTCGAAAACCGTCAACTGGCTCGGGGGAAAGGTGGCGTGGAGCCAGACCAGGTCCTCGTCCGCCAGGAGAAAATCGTTATGATTCAGGATGAGGCGAATGTTGGGGTTGCCGCGTAGGGCGGCGTCATACGTCCGTAAATCATTGGCGCTTTTTAACACCTCCGCCGTGGGTGAGGCCAGGCCCTGGGCCTGATAATACGGAATCGCAAATTTCTCAAAATAGTCCTGGAAGGAATACGCCAGAATTTCCTGATACACGGGGTCGCGCCGCAAGCTCCGGATCGGGTGTTGGAGAACGGCTTGATTATGGCGTTGCTGACTGCTGAAAATCACATCGCGCAACGTGAAACGAAACGTCATGCCGATGAGAAATTTGGACTCGATGGCACTGAAGGGCAGCGAGGTGTACGGCGTGAGCTTGTGCTTGCTCAGTTCGGCCACCTTGAGAAAGGTGTTTTCGATGTTGTTGGCGCGTTCCGCGACCGGCCAGTCCAAAGGTGCTCGGTAAAATTCGTCCAGCTTGTCCGCTCCATGAAGCAAGCGGACCGGGGAGTTGATGGCGACAAAGCGGTCAAATTTAATCAAGGGCACCTGATTTGTCGGGGTACTCGCGGCGACAAACAACGAATAATAGGCACCCATGGAATAACCCAACATCACTTTTTTGCCCAACCGATCCGGATAAAGCGCCATGAGGCGCCGATCAATTTCCGTCAACGCGCCATGGATATCCCGCCCGTCCACGGGCAGATAAGCGGGCATGGCCGCCGTCGAGGCATGTTCCATGAACTCGGCGTTGAACGCGCTGCTGACGCATACGGCGGAAAAACCTTGATTGTAAATCAATTCGGCCAGGGCCAGGGAGGGTTGGGAGAGCCGATGCGCGCCCAGCCCGGGAACGATGTACACCACGGGCGCTTTTCCCGGTTGCAACCAATACGTGAACGGCAATTTCCGCCCGGTGGCTGGAATCAGCACCGACCGGGTCTGGCCATGGTCGGGGAACTCCGGGTCTTTAAACGTGAAGAAGACGGATTCGAGGGTTTCCAGCGAGGCTTCGTCCGTTTTTCCCTTCACTTGGAAGTTCGCCACCCGGTTTTTGCGCGCGAACGTCCAGGCATACTGAATCTCGGAATACGGATCCGTTTCCGCCTGACTGAATCGCACCGATTCGCGCACGGTGTCGGCAAAGTCGTTATACATGACCGAGTAGGTGAAATAGCTGTACGGGCCGAGATACGTCAGTGGATTGCTAACTACTAATTTATAGGGTGCGATATAGATCAGGGGGTTGGCGGCGGTGTCGGCGGCCAGGCCAATGGTATCCCGTTCGTTGCTCGGTCCAAAAATCGGCAACATGATAAAACAGGCCGGCTGCCAGCCCCACTGGCCGAACGTCTGGCCGAAATCGGCATCGGACTTCGGAATGTGCCAGCGTTCCGCCACGTCGAAGATGCCGGCCACCCCGACGGTGGTGTTGCAGGCAAACCGGTAGGATTCATCGCGGGCGCCAGTCCACTTTCCCTGGAGCAGATTGTTAATCAAACGTCCCGGGTAAGTGAGGTTCTTGCCAAAGTTTCCGATTTTGGTTCGAACCGATTTCACAACGACAAACCGGTAAACCCGGCTGGTCGGCTTGATGACGCCAGTCATCAGCCCCTTGTTGAAAGACCACATTACCCGATTAAACGGTTCAATGGGGTCAGGGACGGATTTGGGGAGTACCACCGCCTCCGTGGCTGCTGGCTGTGCGCCGCCAATGATGGACTCCTGTCCGCGGGAGGACGGTGCCAGGAACAAGCCGCAGAGCATCAGCGTGAAACCGCAGAGGATATTGCCTGGTTGCACCTTTAAATGACCTACCTTCTTGTTATTTCGAAAAAAATATTTTAGCGCGTCGGCCGGGCGATACCGCCGTGGGAGCGGGCTGGGCTGATCGTTTGGGTTAAAACTGAGGCAGGTTACCTTCGTGGCCGGTTTGATAGGACGGTACCGAATTGCCACGCTCTGGTAGCCATCTTCCTGCCAGTTGATTTGGATTCCGGGTCGGTTTGTTTGCACCGGCAGTAAAGGAACCACGATGGGCTGGAAGGGGCGGAGATAGTGTTGTTCTGTCATGGGTGGAACTATGCGCGAAAAACCGGACGTGCGCCATGGGGTGTTACCCTACTTATGGCTGGTCTTGCGCCGCCACACCGTTACCGTCTGCAACACGCCGAAGACCGCCGCGCCCAAGAGGATTTGCCAGAACGTGGTCAGTTCCGGGACGGCGGAGATGTTGTTGTTATCCAAGGTCACGGCCCCGTTCAACGCCAAAGCCCGCCCGATCATGCTGGCGCCGGAATTCAAGGTGATGCTCTGGTTGGCGAGAATGGTACCCAAAAACGCCGTGTCGGTGCCGAGGGTTGCGGAGGTCCCGACCTGCCAAAACACGTTGTCAACCTGGGCACCATTGACCAGGCGAATGGATGAACTGCTAGCGGTTATGAGGGTGCTCCCAATCTGGAAATCGAAGCGGGCATTAGGGTCCCCCTGCGCGTCCAGCGTGAGGATGCCCGTCAGTTGAGCCGAGGTGGTGAAATCCCGAATGCCCGGTCCGAGCGTGAGTCCGCCCAGATCCTGGCCGGTCAAGTGTTGCACGGGTGCCTCGCCAGCCAGCAGATTATATGCCGACAGGGCATCCGTCTGAGCCTGGGACGCGACAGTCCCCCCGGCATAGGTTGTTCCGTACACGACGCCCGGGCCAAAGCCAGTGATCGCCAGACCGGGAGAGACGCCTAAGTTTCCGGTGAGCACCGTATTGCCGACGCTGGTCACCGTGGAACCACCCAGGACGGCGAAGCCGTCCGCTGATGACAGGATCACCGCGCCTTGACTTGACGGCAGAAAACCGGCCAACGCCACGAAGGCCGATAGAACTAATTGCTTGCTATTCATCTTGGATATGCCTTTCACATTGGTTGCCGCGACGTGGAAGAGAGCGCCCGCTGACCTTCCATTGCGGAAACAGTTACTGAATTTTTCATCACCACTAAAGTAAGGCAATGCCCGGGTGCGCGCCATGGGGTGTTCACCCCATACGCAATTTTCACGGTCAACCCCAACCCCCAACCCCAAGCAGACCCATGACCGTGAACCCACTCGCTCACCCACCCACCGACCGTCCCCATGTGCGCGTGCGCCGCGCCCAGCGGGCCGCGCGCACCCAAGCCGGGCAGACCCCCAGGACATTGTGGCCGCCGGAACGTCGCTGGCTGCCGAAGCCAAGGCCGCCGCCGCAATGCGCCGCATCAAAGTCTTTGCCGACTTGGACCAGCTCCAGCTCGATTCCTTCCTCATCTACATGGAAGTCATCCGGGTGACAAAATTCTCCACGATTGCTTTGACCGGCGACCACGGCGATGCGATGTACCTGATTTTAGTGGGAGAAGTGCGCGCCTACATCCTGAAGAATCAACACGAAACCACCCTTTCCAACATCGGCGTGAGGGATTTCTTCGGGGAGATTTCCCTGCTGGATGAAGGACCCCGCTCCGCCAGCGTGATGGCGAACGAAGACAGCATCCTGCTTAAAATCTCCGCCGAATCGTTTGAACAACTGGTCCGCGAGGCCCCAGCTCTGGCAGCGCCGTTCCTTTACGCTTTGAGCCGTTCCGTCGCGGGTCGCATTCGCAACCTGACCACACGTTATCTGGACAGCATCAACTTCGCGCGCGCCGCTGAAGCATTAAAAGCCCATGCCAAGTAAGGTTCGACCGCAAACACAGGCCGCCCAATGTTCGCAATCCGAATAGTGTTTTTCACGTTCGTTTACTTTAGTTGGGATGTTGTTAGACTTGGTGAAAACGATCTTTCCAGAATCGGAATCAGGATTTTTTCAGCGCCAAATTTCGACAAATGGTCCCCATCGCGGTATAAAAATTTGCCATCCATTACGATTTGGTAAAGGTCTCGCCTCTCATTGAGAAAAGCGGCACGGGGATCAATAATCCGCGCGCCAGCGGACGTGAGTAAATGGAGGAATTTGTCGTCAGCGTCCACGATCCCATTCCATGTTCCAGGTTTTCCACAAAGGTGTTTTTGATTGAGATCCGAAAGCGCGGCAGGCCAACGGTGAAGCAGTTTGCCAACATGAACGGGGTGTGATGGAACCTGGAGCATAATCCATGGTTGAGAACCTATCGCCACCAATTTTTTGACGGTGGCAATGAGCGCGGATTTCATGCTCAAATCGTACATCCCCCAATTTGCAATTAACACAACATGAGGGACGCGTTTCTTTTCAATATACGCGACTACTGCATCGTTAAATGGCAGCGAATCTTTACTCAGTCCGTACTGTTTTTCTATAAAATAGCCGAGCACCGGGGCGGTGGACGAATGAGTTGCCGCCCGGCCAGAAAGCCCTTTGTTCTTGAGCAGCGTATCAAAGGCTGGCAACGCAGCCATGGCATGGCTGTCGCCCCATACCACCACACTGACGGACAAGTTCGCATCGCGAATTCCAAACGGAGCCAAATTGCCCGTAATTATGTCTTTCACAGTATTTTCTTTGGCGAATAGTATTACTATGTTAAGTTAAACCTTGTCTTTTTCGAGCCATTCCGCGAGACTG
>JBAXGN010000129.1 GCA_037139415.1 Verrucomicrobiota bacterium
ATGAGAAATCATCGTTACTATCCCCGCGCCACACCCGCCCAGGTGCTTTGGCTGAGGAACTTTGCCGATAAATTGCCCGCGCTGGCCGCCCAACTGGGCCTCACGGAAAGCCTGGTGGCCGCCGCGCTGGCCGATTGCGGCTTCATGGGCTATATCCTGAGCAGCTGGATCAGCGGCATCCGCGCCTATGGGATGGCGGCCACCGCCACCCTGAGTTACGCCGGTTATGGCCAAGGGGCCAATCCGGTCGCCCTGCCCGTCCTCACCGTGCCGGAACTGCCCAAGGACGCCACGCCGGTGTGGCCCGGCGCGTTGAACCGGATTTTCGCCCTCGTGCGCAAGCTCAAGCTGGCGAAGAGCTACACGAAAACCATCGGGCTGGATTTGGGCGTGGAGGCACCCGGGAATTTCGCTGCGCATCCGGTCCCCACCCTGAAGCTCACCGTGGTGGCCGGCATCAAAAACCAAGCTGCCCGCCTCGGGTTCGTCAAGTTTGGCCACCACGGGGTGTTGATCGAGTCCCGCACGAACGGCGGGCCCTGGCAAAAGCTGGGCACGTACACCCGTTCGCCGTTTCTGGATACACGCCCGCTGCTGGTCGCCGGCATAGCGGAAGTCCGCGAGTATCGGATCCGGTTCATTGACATGGACGTACCCACCGGCGAATGGTCCGGGGTGGCCAAGATCGCCATTGGACCTTAGAGGAAAGGATTAAGGATTAAGGATTAAGTATAAAAGGGCCGCCAGCGCGCCGTTGCGGGAAGAGGCTTGCGGCGGACGGGGTTTAGGGGTTAAGTTATGGACATGAAGCACGCCATGCCAAAGCCGCCGGGCGCACCTGCCGCCCACCGGCAACTGCTGCCGCCGCCCCGTCGCGCCAGGCAGAGGGGGATGACGTTGATTGAGGCAGTCGTGGTCATCGCGGTCATAATTATTCTTGCGGGGTTGCTTTTGCCGGCTTTGGCTAAGGCAAATAAAAGCGAAAGGTTTAATTGCATCAGCAGAATGAAACAAATCAGTTTGGGTCTTCGCATGTGGGCCAACGACAATCCGGACCATTTTTTCCCCTGGCAGGTTTACGGTGAGTTTCCGAACAGGAAAATGCACAGAACGCAGGATTTCATCGGATCTGCTTCGCCTTTGCCTCATTTCCTCGTGGCCAGCAATGAAATCGGCAACCCAAAAACATTGGCGTGTCCGAAAGACATAGAGCGCCTAAAGGTTACCCGGTGGGAAGAATTAACTCGGGACAACATCAGTTATTTCCTCAATCTGGACGCGCAGACCACCAAACCCGCCACAATCCTGCTTGGGGATCGCAATCTGCTCGTCAATGGCAGCGCGGTGAAACCTGGCTTGGCGCTTGTGACCACCAACAGCACGCTGGGCTGGACCACCAACCTGCATTATCTTTGCGGCAACATCGGTCTGGCCGATGGGAGCGTGCAGTGGACCAAAAACACCAACATAAACCAGCTCCTCCAAGCCAGCGGGGTTGCCACCAACCTGCTCGTGATCCCCTAAGATTGAAATGACAATTTCACCGGCATCGTTATAATGGAAAACAAGGGTATGCGCGTTGTAATTATCAGAGACGACCAACAGTTTGGACCGTACACAATGGCGGAGGTGCGGCAATATTTAGCCGAAGGAAAGCTGTTGGCTTCCGATTTTGCCCAAGAAGAAGGTGACGATGCCTGGGTGCCCCTGAGTGCTTTGCCCGGCCTTGTGCCCGACAAAACTTCGACTGATAAAGTCAAATCTGTCCCCCTCCAGATTGGGCGGGGCATTTATATTGGTGCACTGATTTGCGCGGGCGTGCTTCTGTACGGCCTGTTCATGGGCATTTGGGGCCTTATGGAAAGCAAATCTTCCTGGCGTTCCTGGGAATTCTCCGTCCGCACTGTGGCTGGCATAACGCTGGATGCCCCAGGCAATTTCGCGAGAATTGATCAGCTTGAAGCACTGCAAAATTCGGACGCCTATAAGTACGTTGAAATCTATGAAGCATACAGATGTTCCCCGAAGAATGTGGAAATCATCGTCACTCACACAAAATACAAGCCAGGTAGCGGTGTTGATCTCGCTGTCGCAGCAAAAGATACCCTGAACAACATCACTGCGGCAAATAGTTCCGCCGGCGAGAATCTTAAAGTGAAGGATTATAGTATTTCGGACACAAAAGTAGATGGCATTCCCGCCAAACGCGTTTCCGCGAAATGGGAAATGCAGCGCAAGGCGCTGAATTCCAAGATATTATTTTTCAAGGAGGAACAAAACTATTGGATAGTTTCCATCACGGGCGCTGAAAACGATTCCAAATTTGAACTGGCCGTAAATAAGGTTCTTTCATCGGTTAAGGTTACCCGCACCAAATAGCATTTTGTTGCCCCTGAATGCAGCCGCACTTTTCCCCTTTGGGTTTCGGGTTCATTTTTAGCTGTCGCAGATCACTTCCAACGTCTGACCGGAGGTGAGGCGGAGGTCGCCGGTGAATTGCAGGGTGTGGCCGCCGGTCAGGCGGGCCTCCACGGGTTTGCCCGCGAGCAACACTTTGACGGCGGGTTCGCGGTTGGCGGCAGGCCAGGCCAGCTTGAGGCTCTGGAGGCGGAGTTGTCCCCATTTGACTTCGATGCGGTTGATTTGCCGCTGGCCCGTGCGGGTCTGGGCCAGGGTGCCCCAGCCTTCCGCGCCGGTGAAGGCGCAACGGAAGTTCTCCGGCGTGAGACGCGGCGCAAAGCCCAGCGCACCGGCGGGCCCATGGTATTCAAAGCCGGAGAGCGCGGTGATCATGCCCCAGGAGGCCATGGCGCGGGAGTAATGGTCGCCGCATTCGATTTCGTTCCAGGGGTTGTGCTTGGCCGGATGGTAGCGGTCATGGACGCCCCGGCAGATGGCGAGGGCCTCGGTCAGCATGCCTTCCCAGGCCATGTGGCTGGCAACCTGGTACTCGATGCCGGTCCACATTTCGTCGCGGTAGCGGGTGGATTTGGCACCGAGATGTTTGCTCTTGGGCCAGGTGCAGGTGAAGAGCCCGGCCTCGCCCGCGAAGGCGTACCAGCGCTCGGGGGTGTGCGCCTTGTTCTGGGGGCCGATGTCCGGCGCCCAGCAATAGGTCCAGACGGAGGCGAGGGCCTTGCGGACGGCGGCGGGCTGGTACAGGTAGCCCAGGCCGGTCTGGTGCGCCCAGCATTGGCCGAACAATTGGTCGGCCAGGCAACCATCGGCGTACTGCCAGTTGGGATGCTTCGCCAGGTCCACGGTCTGGATGAAGTACTCGCCGTTGAACAGCTTCTGCATGGAGTTTTTGCTGCCGGCCTCGAAGATCTTCCGGCAGGTGTCGGCGAACGCGGGGTCCTGCATCTCGCGCGCCATTTCCTCGGCGGCCCGCAGCGCGCCAAGGTACAGGGCGCCCACGAAGGTGTTGGCCCCGTAATACTCCTGGTCGTAGGTCTGGTGCTGCGCGCCTTCGATCAGGCCATCCCCGTCGCCGTCCTGGTCAATAAGGAACTGCACGGCCTGCTTGACGTTGGGCCAGACGCGTTGGAGGAACTGGTCGTCCGCGGCGCACTGGTGTTCCCGATAGGCCTTGAGGATGTAGCCGCCCTGGGCGTCGCCCGCCCAGCGGCCCTTGAAATCGCCGCGGAAGCCGATGGCGCCCGTGGCCGCGTTCAGGCCGCGCCCCGGGAAGAAATCCTGCTGCTCGCGCACGGAGCGCTCCAGCTCGGGGAACAGGCGGCCCATGGCCTGGGCGTAATTCCAGACGTGCCCGCAGGTGCCGTTGCAGCAGCCGCACCCTTCCCACGCCCAAAACCGCGCGCCGCGCCACCATTGGCAGGTGGTGGTGGCCAGCGTGGAGACGGTGGAATGCACCCGGTCCAGCAACCACCAGGGCAGCGTGGAATCATAGTAGGTAGCGTGCCACAGGCGCGTCTGCGCGCAGAGCCGCTCGAATTCGCCGGCCACGTAAACGGCCACGGCGGCGGCATCCTTGAACTTCGTGGCGTACTGGTTCCCGACGAGGGCGCGGTTGTAATAGAGGTTGGGGAAATGCCAGGCGACGACGAAGGAAATGACCGCCGTCTCGCCGGGGCGCAGCGTGACGGTGCGCGCCACAGCTCCGCGCAGCGCGGCATTCAAAGGCCGCTTTGGTTCACCGATGGTTTCGAGTTTGGAGCGGAACAGGGCGTCCGGCAACGGGCCATCCGGCAGCGCGAGGCTGACCTCGGCGGCGGAATCGCCCAGGGCAACGAGGCCGATGGTGCCGTAGTCCCGCTGCTTATCGAGGTCCAGGATTTCGGCGTCCATGGGCGCATCGCGGAACTCGATCTGGTCCACGTTGATATGCCCCCAGCCGCCGCTTTCGCGATCCACGATCTCGATGCGCGCCGTTTTGCCAAGGAAGTCCTGCACGGACCAGTTGCCGGGATCGAGCCGCTCGGCGTCCTTGCCGGTGGCCGTCCGCACGATCTTGCCATCCACGAGCAGATTCATGCAGGTGCCGGCGTGGCTGCCGCCGCCGATCAGGAAGCCGATCCAGGGCCGCTCGATCTTGAACTCCGGCGAGAGCAGGCGCCCATGCTTCTTATCGCCATCCAGGAAAGTGTTCACCAGCCCCTTGCCCTGGAAGCCGGTGACCGGCTGCTGGGTGGGCAACGTGCCGCGCGCCGGACCTTTCCCGAACGCCTCGCCCTCCACGGTCCAATCCCCGTAGGTCTCGCCCTCGAAGTCCGCAAAGACCTGCGGCGGCCGCACCACCGGCTTGGGGGCGGAGGCCTCGGCGACCACGGAGCCGGTAAAGCCCGCGAGGCGATCCCCCCGCACGCGGGTGTTCACGCGCATCGTCCGCCCGCCGTACTGCGCGGCGGAAAGCGCGAGCACGCAATTCTCCAGCCAGCCGCCCAGCGTGACCTGCGCCGGAGTCTGGCCGGTATTCTTCAGCGTAAAGTTATGAATGATGGCGGGCAGCGCGGAATCCGCCGCGTTCAACGGGATGAACGGCGAGAAAACTTCCAGCCGGGTTTCCACCGGGAAATCCGGCGCGGCGTACTCGACGCAGCCCACCGGATACTCGCCGCAAAAGCGGACTGCCGGGAAGCCGGCCTGGTCGAGCGCCCGCACGCGGGTCTGGCCATCGGCCGTCACGCGCAAGGCAAACCCCTGCTCCACCGGCAGCGCGGGGGAAAAGGTTTTCTGCGACGCCACCTCCGTGGGCAGGCGGCCGACCTTGTAATTGATCGCGCCATAGCCGGTGTTGTGCTGCCGGTTGAGGATATCCCAATACACCAGCCGCCCCTCGCCGGTGAGGTAGATCTGCCCGGCGCAGATGCCGCCCACGGGCATGCCAATGGTTTTGAGATCGGTGCCGCTGTACCAGGTGCGCTGGCCGCGGGCGTACAGGCTCTTCACCCAGTCGGGCTGGAGTTTCTTATCCATCGGCACCCAATGATCATCGGCGGTGGCGGGATCAAACGGACCGGCGACCACCCGGAGCGCGCGGCTGCTCATGAGCCAGGCGGCGCCCAGGCCAAACTTCTTGAAGAATTCCCGCCGCGCCGCGTTGAGGTCGGCGCCCACGTCCGGTGTGGAAGACGATTTCATGTTGTGCTAAATAATATGGCCGGAGGATGGCACACCGATGGCGGCGCCAGCAAGCCGGGAATACCGCTAAACTTGATCCAGGCATTGCCGGACGACGCTTTGCAATAGCGCCGGCGGACAAGGCTTGGAAATGAACGTGATATTCTTATGGGCCGACTGGTCCGGGTACACCGATTCGACGCTATAGCCGGAGCAAATGATGACGCGCAACCCCGGCTTGCTCTGGCGCAGCGAGACCGCCAATTCGATGCCGGTCATGCCCTCGGGCATGATCATGTCCGTGAACAGCAAGTCCACGTTCGCGGAGTGTTTTTGCCACAGCTCGATGGCTTCCTTGCCGTTGGCGGCCGGCCAGACGGTATAGCCCCACCGTTGCAGGAAGATGGTGAAGGTGTTGCGAACCGAATGCTCATCCTCGACCAGCAGGATGGTTTCCTTTCCACCGCGGATTGGTTCGGGCGCGGCAGGGGCTGGTTTAGGGGCAGCCGGTTTTTCCGAGGCCGGAAGATACACGCGGAAGGTGCTGCCCTGGCCGACTTTGCTTTCGACGGTGATCCAGCCTTTGTGCTGGTTGACGATGCCATGTACCGTGGCCAACCCCAGTCCCGTGCCTTGGCCGACGTCCTTGGTGGTAAAGAACGGCTCAAAGAGATGCTGAAGAGTCGCCGCGCTCATGCCGCAACCGGTGTCAGTGACACTCAAAACGACAAAGCGTCCGGGCCGCGCTTGCAGATTGAATTTGGCCTGGGCCTCATTCAATTCAAGATTGGCGGTGGAAATAGTGATCTGCCCGCCCTTGGGCATGGCGTCGCGGGCGTTCACCAACAGATTCATCAGTATTTGTTCAAGCATGCCGGCGTCGGCTTCCACCAGCGCCAATTGCGCGGTCAGGTCGCATTGGATGCGGATGTTTTCACCAATCAAGCGGCGCAACATCGTCAGCAGGTTCTCCACCACTTCATTCACATTGAGCACCCGGACTTGCATCATGGAGCGGCGGCCGAATTGCAGCAATTGCCGGGTCAGATTGGCGGCGCGGTTGACATGGGTCGTCACCTCCGTGAGCGACTCGTGAATGTCCGTCTTCGGCATGGTCTTTTGCTGCAACAACTCGAGCTGCAGCACGGTGGCGGCGAGAATATTGTTGAAGTCGTGAGCCACGCCGCCCGCCAGTTGCCCGATGCTCTCCATTTTCCGGGCCTGTTGCAGTTGCTGCTCCAATCGTTTTTTTTCCGTGACATCCCGGAAAAAGACCAGCGCCCCATGCCTTTCCTGGTAGTTAAAGGGGACGGCGGTGACTTCGGCATCAAAGCCAGTGCCATCCATGCGAAGCATTTTCTCCTGAATGGTGGGAACCGCCATCCGCTCCTCGTTGAGCCGACGGATTCTGTCAATCACTTGCACATGGTCATCAGGATGAATCCGGCTAAGGACCGGTTGCCCCAGTAGCGCCGCCGGGGAATCCACCCCGAATAATCGAGCGGCGAGCTGGTTCACATAGGCGAATTTACGGTCGGTTTGGATGAAAATGCCATCCGGCCCGCTCTCCACCACCGCCCGGAAGCGTTCTTCACTCGCTCTCAAGGTGGCTTCGGCCTCCTTCCGTTCAGTAACGTCAGTCATCACGCCATCCCAGAGAATGGAACCGTCGGCAAGCCGGCGCGGCGTTGAGCAGCCGTGAATCCATTTGATTTGCCCATCAACGGTGCGCTGGCGGTACTCACAGTTAAACACCGTCAAGTCGCGGGCGGATGCCTCTTGGGCGGCGTGAATGCGGGGGCGGTCATCCCCAACACGCAGTGCCCGAAATGATTCAAGGTCCGCCACCACTTGGGGGGCGGGAATGCCGAAGAGTTGCTCAATCCCGGCACTGACATAAAGGTACCGCTCGCGGCCATCGGGCTGCCGCAGAAGCTGATAGATCGCCGTGCCGGGAAGATTGTCGCCCAGCGTGCGCAGGCGCTGCTCGCTCTCCCGCAAGGCCGCCTCCGCACGCTTGCGCTCTGAAATGTCTATGGCGACGCCGAGCACGGCCCGCTCGTGGGTGCCCGGCGGCGTGAAGGGAATTTTGGTGGTTTGCAGGAAATGAACCTGGTTGTCCGGGTAGGTGATTTGCTCCTCGGCAATGAACTTGGGCGTACCACGGTCTATGACTTCCTGGTCGTCACGGAGGAAATTCTCCACATGAAGCGCGTCAGGGCGGAGATCCCGCTCCGAGCGCCCCATCATCTCATCGGGCTGCCGGCCACACGCCTGGGCCGCCTCACGGTTGACGAACAGGAAACGCCCCAGGCGGTCTTTCGCGAAGATGTGATGCGGCACGAGGTCAATCACCAGGCGAACCAGCCGTTCGCTATCCCGCACCACGGCTTGCGCGCGCTGCAAGCGGCGCAACAGCCGGTAGATCATCATGGCCAGCATGCTGGCGGTCACCATCACAAAGCCCCAGCCTTTTATCTTGGCCCAGTGGGTGATCTGTTCGGGATCGCTCACCCATTGGCCGAGCAGGGTATCGGAAAAGTAAATCCACAGTGCGGACAGGATCGCGTACGGCAGCACGATCTTCAGCATCTCGGTGAGGATGCAGCCATCATTTTCCAGCGGACCGTTTTGGTTGGGACGGGACATATTTACGACGGGTTGAGAAACAACGATGCCCGTTCAGATCGCTTGCTTCCATGTTCAGCCAACGCTCTGCCGTTTTCCAGCACCCGCCGCATAAATGACCTGCATACGCGCATGCTTGTTCATTAACCCATAGCCTAACCTACATGCAATATAATACAGCACAACCTGGAAAATATATCTTATTTTGTAAGTTTGGATTTGATGTACTCGCCATTCTTGCGGGTGGCGGCGTCCGGATCCACTTCGGCGAGGGGCGACTCGTCTTCAATCATGATCCACCCCTGATAGCCGGCCTTCCGCAAGTCATGCGTAATCGTCACGAAATCAATGTTGCCTTTGCCCATCTCGGCCCAAGTGCCAGCGGTGGTCATGTCCTTGTAGTGGACGTGGCGAATGGTGGACGCATACTTGCGGAAAATCTCCACGACGTTCATGCCGCCTTTGGCAATGTGACCGGCATCCGGGGCGAAGCCCATCACCTTGGTGTTTAAACCATCCAGAAGCACCGCATAATCCGGTTCGATCCGAAACACCGAACTACCCGGAGAATTGGGGTGAAACGCGGCGCTGATGCCGGCATTGGCGGCCCGCTCGCCAATGGCGTTGGCACAGGCAATGCAGTTCTGCTGACGCACGGTCAGGTTGGAACGGTCCTTGCCAGGCATCTGGCAAAGCGCCAGCATGGTGCCGGGAAAATGCTTCAAGTATGCGATCACCCGATCCGCCTCGGCGCGTTCCGTCTCGGTTTCCTTGGGATTAAGCCAATCACACACCAGGCAAATGGCGCCAAGGGCAAGCTTGCGCCTGGTTAGCGCCTCGGCCAAACGCTGCGGTTCGGTCCGATATTTGCCCAGCATGCAAACCTCGGCTTCAATTCCGGCATATTGACCGGACACCATCACGTCCATGATGTGATCCAGCGCGTTTGAATATTTGTCGTACGACATCTGCCAAGTGTAGGTCTGGCATCCAAATTTGATATTGCTCATTCTGTACTTCTCTGTGGTTAAGGTTCGTTTTGATTATGGTTGTTCCGGGCTGGTTTAACCGTTTAATGGGCGCGGAGAAAATCGCTGGTCACCTGATTGAATCGTGGCAGGTCTTCCCAATGATGCGCGTGGCTCCAGCCTTTGAAAATTTCCATGGTTGAGCCCGGCATGCGCTGATGAATTGCTTCGCTCAGTCGCAAGGGAGTAAAGATATCCGCGTCGCCCACCGTCAAGAGCGTGGGGGCTTTGATGTGTTCCAACCGTTCCAGCGTGTCATGGTTCATGCAGGCGGCGCTTTGGGCCTCAAACGCGTGTTGCGGCATCCACACTCCGCCGGGAGCGGCGGCCTGCGCTTCGCGCAAGGTGGCGTTGTTCTGGTCATAATGCGCCGCCGTAAAAATCCACAACTGTAATAATTGCACGAACGTGCTGGTCGAAACCGACGCGCGCACCCGGCAAAAATGTTCAAATACCGTCTTGGTGTAAATGTCGCACCGGGCCCAGGAACTGATGAGCACCAGGCTGCGGACTTTGTCAGGATGCGCCAGGGCGAGTTCCTGAGCGATGGCGCTGCCCATGGAAATGCCGGCTACCCGGGCGTTGTTAATATTCAGCCCCTCCATCAGGCCCGCGACGTCCGCAGCCATCATACGGGTGGTGTATGGCCCGACGGGCTTGTCTGAATCCCCCGCGCCCCGATTATCCAGCAGGTAACAGCGAAAGTGTTTTTCATACTCTTTCACGTGCTCTTCCCAGACGGTGCCGGGCGCGCCCAGACCCATGATTAAAATCAGCGGTTCACCTTGTCCGCGCACCTGGAACGCCATGTTGATGCCGTTGGTTTTAACGGTTGCCATATATTATATCGTATCGTTTTTTGTTATGCGCAGAAAGAGTAACCAGAGCTGCGAGCGCAATGCAAGCCAGGCTTTATTGCCAGTTTGCTTCACTTTTCCATAATCGCTGGCATTATTAGCGGTGTCCGATGGAAGACGAACAAGCCATCATCACCGCGCGATCCAGGCAGGAAGCCATGGAGTGGGCACTGGTTTTGGCCAGCCAGGGAATTCAATCGACGGTTGAGCCAGTGGCCGAAACATCCGCTTGGCGGTTGAACATTCCCGCCAAACAATACTTCCCGGCACGGGAATCCATCCGCCTGTATCTCCGGGAAAACCGCAATCGCCGCTGGCGGCGGGAATGGGAAACGACCGGGTTGCTATTTGATGGGCGGGCGGTCTTCTATTTCCTGTTTTTGAACCTGCTACACGGGATTGTTGCGACCGGTGTGGACGGGGTGCGGGAGGCCGGACGGATGGATGCGGCCAAAGTGGCATCGGGCGAATGGTGGCGCCTACTGACTGCCACCACCTTGCATGCCGACATTCCCCACCTGATAGCCAACACCACCACCGGCATCATCCTGCTGGGTGTGGCGATGGGTATTTACGGGGCGGGACCAGCGTTGCTGGGTTCGCTCTTGGCAGGTGCCATGGGCAACGGCCTCGGCCTGTTACTGCATGACGGGACTTATCGCAGTTTAGGGGCCTCGGGAATGGTCATGGGATCGCTGGGTTTGCTGGCGGCACATTCCTGGTTGCACAACCGCGAACTCGGCGGCTTAAAACTCGCCGTGCGCGGCTTGATGGGCGGTGTCTTTATCCTGTTACTTCTGGGGATGGATCCACGCAGCGACGTGGTGGTGCATGTGGGGGGATTTGTGGGCGGCATCCTGTCGGGATTACTTTGGGTGGCCACTCCGAATCGCTGGCGGCAAAAATACGCGACGGACTGGGGCACGGTCCTTGTTTGTCTGGTGCTGCTACTGGTCGCTTGGGGATTCGCCTTGCGATTTGGCTGAGTAACGTCTTTCACGGTTACATCCTTGTGTTAGGCGAATAAATTTCTCACGCTTTTAATCCTAACGTTTTTATTGACTTACCCGCCTAACGGTTTATCCTCGCCCTTATGCCGAAGACAACCGAAGAACAAACTGGTGCGGATTATCCGCTTCAACAGAATGAATCGCAAAGCGTGCAACAATGCCTGGTGGTCCCTGAACGGATTCAGCATTTGAGCACGACGGAACTGCCGCGCTCCGTGCGACTGGAGGGCGCCTTGGACAAATTGGGCGTCACCAAATTGGGAGACCTCAACGGAGTGCCGGTCAGCCGGTTGAGGAACGGTGGTAATTGCGGGCAGGTGACCATTAATGAACTTTTCAAGCTGATTGAACGCGCCAACGCCGGCGAGTTCGAATTGTCCGAGAGCGAGAAAAAACAGTTCAAGTTCGCCACCTTGGCCCGGTTTACGGATGAATTGGTGAAAGTGATTGACAAGCGGGACCGGGTGATTTTCCTCCGTCGTTTTGGTGGCAATACCGAACCGGCGCAAACGCTGGAAAGCATCGGCACCCGGTTTCATGTCACCCGCGAGCGCATTCGCCAGATTGAGACCAAGATCCTTATCCTGCTAAGCAGTGAGGGCGGCCCGAAACTCAAATTTTACTTGGAACGCGTGGTGGCCTACTGCTGCGAAGAAGTGTATCCGTTGACACCCGAGCGGGTGGCTCGCTGGGCGAAAGAGCAGAAATATGCGTTGCAATATCACCCCTCGTTTTACGTCCGGCTGTACGCGGATCTCTGGCCGGATTTGCCCGCTTGGCCGGACGGGCAGAAGGTTGGCTATTCCCATGCACCGCGCTTGGATGCGGTAGCCAAGTGCCTGGAAGACAAATTGCGGGAACAAAACACGAGCCTGACGCTCAAGAAAGCCCTGGCCATGTTGCAGGCGCCAGGTGGTTATCCGCAAGTCACCACAGTGGAATTTCTCCAAGCCCTTGGCCGGAGTCCATGGCTGCCGGTACAGTTTGACGACGGTAAAAATCCAAAGGTTTCCGCGGCGTAACCTGCCAAACTAGCCGCCCGCGCCGCGTAACCGCCGGGGTCAGGAAACCGGCCAGCATCTGTAAAATTCCGCCTTCTGACCTCGGCGGTTGCCAGTGCGGGCGGCCCTGTTTCCATTCCTGTGCCCATCCGCCCATCGCGAATCAGGTCAAAAACTGATATATGATGGTCAAGAATGCACATGTGATTTTAGTATGCGAAATCCGGGAGGTGTTGTTTAATAACTCCATGGCAGAGGTTCCGGGCCGGCCCGAGCAAACCAGCAACGGTTGGCCCGCCCTGAGAATACTGTGCCGTTAACTAAACGAAAGAAAACGATATGGAAAAAACACGCTTGGTGGAAAAAGATCCACAACTGAAAAAAGACGACTTGATCGTCATCACTGGCGCCGGCGGTTTCATTGCCGGCAACCTGGTCAAATATTTCCACACCAAAGGTTTCACCAACATTCGCGCGGTGGACAAAAAACCGTTGTACGAATGGTACCTGCGGACACCCGGAGTGGAAAATCTGAACCTGGATTGCAGCGAAGAGCTGAACTGCCGCCGGGTTTGCGAAGGCGCGGTGGAAGTCTATAACCTCGCCGCCGACATGGGCGGCATGGGATTTATCGAACGGTTCCGCGTCGAATGCCTGCGCAGCATCCTGGTCAACACCCACATGATCGAGGCCGCCTGGCGCGCGGGTGCGCGGCGTTACTTCTTCTCCTCCTCAGCCTGTGCGTACAATACCCTGCTCCAACAAGACCCGAACGTGCGCGCACTCAAGGAAACGGACGCGTATCCCGCGATGTCCGAACGCGGCTACGGCTGGGAAAAGCTGATGAGCGAAATGTTCTGCCAGGAATACTGGGCGGAGCGCGGCTTGAAGACCGCCATTGCCCGTTTCCACAATGTTTATGGCCCCCACGGCACCTGGGATGGTGGCCGCGAAAAAGCACCAGCCGCCATGTGTCGCAAGATGATCGAAGCCATTGATGCCAACAACCTCAACATCAGTATCTGGGGTGACGGTCATCAGACCCGCAGTTTCATGTATATTGACGACTGCGTGAAGGGCATTGATATGATCATGCACTGCGACAAATTGATTGCCACGCCGATCAACCTGGGCTCCAGCGAACTGGTCTCGATCAACGAACTGGTCTCCAAGGTCGAAAAAATCGCGGGTGTTAAATTGAAACGAACATACGATCTGAATGCGCCGCGCGGAGTGGCGGGACGCAATAGCGACAACACCTTCATCAAGCAGATGCTCAAATGGGAACCAAACACTCCCTTGGATACCGGTATGCGTGCTACTTACAAGTGGATTAAAGAGCAATACTATGCCCGCAAAGAGGGCAAACACGTGGTGGAATAACCCGACAGTGATCACCTCGTGAAAACGAATTGCACGCTGCCAATCACCAAAGTGATTGGCGGCATTCCCTATCGGCTGGCGTTGGCAGGCGGCTGGATTGACCAACCGTTCATCTCCCGCTTGAATCCTAATCCGCCCGGCTCCATGGTGGTCGTGGGAATTGAACCCACTGTCCGCTTCATGGATCGTAGCGGCATTGCCACCGGGACACGTAAAATTGCTCTTCAGCGTTGGAAGGGCAAGTTGCCGCCACGTGATCCCGCCGCTTTGGTCAAAGAACTGTACGATGCCGAAAATCAGGGTAAGCCTGAGCCATCCGGTTCGCAGGACATGATCGGGTTGATCTATCCCGGTATCAACCGGCTGGATTATGATTTTGCAGCCAATGGCGGCGTATTTCCCTCCCACATCGAATCGTTCAACAACGCCCGGGTGGCACGCTGGCTGGAAAAGGTTATCCACATCATACCGGTTGCCCCTCGTCCGGAAGGCTACAATCCTCTGGGTGAAAAACATCTGAGTTCCAAGTGGGTCGCCCGGCTGGGACAATCGGGCAAGGATTGCTTCAAAGCCATCTGCACGACGAACCTCAAAGCGCTCGGCGCTTCGATGAACGAATGCATGATGTGCTGGGAAGCCTTGTTGCCGCACACGGTCAAACACCCGACAGTGACCGTGGATCTCAAAGCCCTGCTGCGCTTTTATCAGGCGCAATATCCCGGCGCGATGTACTCTGGATGCGGTGGTGGTTACCTGTTTATCGTGTCTGAAAAACCTGTACCCGGCGCTTTCAAGGTGACCGTCCGTTTGGCCAAAGCTTAAGGATGGGGAAGCATGAAACGACACCAACGCCGGTCACGGCGTCAGTAACGGATGCGAATACACCTCCATCCGAACCCTTGCCAAATGCCTGGCAGCCGTTTACGCCGCGAGGAATCGCGGCGTTTTCCCAAGCCTCAACCGGACGCGTTATAGTTGTGCAAATTGCGATGGCGCTGCTCGCGGCAGCGGCGGTTTGTGGTTTATTGCACTGGGCATGTTTCCCAGTGGTTAACGTAGCTATCCGTCAGTTGCCGATCCGCGGAGACATCGTGGATGGCCGGATGCCATGGACCAATGCCACCCCCATCCTGTTGGCCGGTAACCCCATACTGGCCATTGTGGTGGATCCGGAGCATACTGGCCAACTGGGACAAACTGCCGATCTACAAGTTGAATTCGGACGCACCAACATTCATTTCAGCGCCTTGTTGGGGTATGCGGAAATCCCCTATCCCGATGAAATCATCGCGGCGTTTAACCGAACCGATCTAGTGCCCTGGTGGGGAGCCTGGAGCCAGGCGTTGCTGGGTTGCACTGCCTTGGGCATGCTCCTCTGGCTGATGTTTGTGTGGGCAGCACTGGCCCTGTTGTACATGGGGCCTGCCAAAGCTATGGCCACGATAGCTGACCGGGCGCTGGGGTGGCGTGGCGCGTGGCGATTATGCTCCGCCGCGCTGATGCCCGGAGCCTGCCTGGTAATCGGGGCCACCGTGCTCTATAGTCTGACGGTTATTGACTTGGTACGCTTCGGTTTTTTTATAATTTTCCACTTGGTAGTGGGTTGGATCTACATCTTCGCAAGTATTTGGTGTCTCCCAAAAATGAAGGTCATGAAGTCGAACCCATTCACCAGCGTCGCTTCTCTGCCGGGTTCATCCAATCCGTTTTCTACCGAACCACAAGCGAACGGGCAAGAAAACAAAAAATAGAAAAAAGGATTTAAATTTGGCCGACGGGCAGACTGGTTGCCGAAAAATTACCTTTACAGAATAATCCGCAATCTTAATGCTGTCTGTGATGAATGTTTTGGAATACACCCCTGGATTGCCGTGGTACTGCGCTTTTACTAAGTCGCGCCAGGAAGACTTTGCGGCCTTGCATCTGCAACGTCAGGCAATCACGGTGTTTCTCCCGAAATACAAATCACGGCGCATCGTTCGTGGCGAAGTGGTTAGTCGTATTGGCCCCATGTTTCCTCGTTATGTCTTTATTCAACCCAAGGATTCACAACCACTCAATACGGTGCGTTCCACCTTGGGAGTGATATCCTTGGTGGCTTTTGGCGGGCGGCCTGCGAGCGTCCCAGCAGAGGTGATTGAACTCATCCGGACAAGTTGCCAAGATGGAATATGTGACCCGGGTGATCCTGAGTTTCGCGAAGGTGACCGGGTGCATATCATCGGCGGGCCTTATGAAGGAATGCATGCCGTTTTCTCCCAGGAAACGTCGCAGAAAGAACGCGTCATCATCCTGTTGGAAATCATGGCGTCGGTCGCACGCGTTAAAATTGACCGCCGCTTTCTGGTGTCGGATACAAATCTGATGTAAGGCGGCGCGGCGTTATGCGATTGTAAATTTCTAAGACCGTCCGATCGGCCCAACGGATATCCAAGCTCGTGGAAAATGGGTTAGCCCGAACACGGCCTCATTCCGCTACTCGAACACACCGAAACCCATAGGCATCCGAGCCAAAACAGGCATCGGCGAAACGGGCGTTCTCGCTGCTGCGCGCCGTGGATCGGCAATTGTCATCGCCCGTGCGCCAGCTTCCGCCGCGCAGCACCCGCTTGTCTCCGGATGCCGGGCCACGCGGATCGTTGGCCTCCTGTTTCTGGTAATGGTTCTCGTTGTAAATGTCCTGGCACCACTCGGCCACGTTCCCGTGCATGTCATAGAGGCCCCAAGCGTTGGGCGACTTTTGCCCCACGGCATGAGTGGTTTGTTCCGCGTTGCCTTTGTACCAGGCGTAACTGCGTAATTTGGCCGGATCATCGCCAAAGGAATATTTGGTCTTGGTTCCGGCACGACAGGCATATTCCCACTCGGCTTCGGTGGGCAGGCGATAGCCGTTGGCCGTAAAATCACACGCCAGCGTCTTGGCATCGTAGCAGGGCTTGCGTCCCTCCTTCAAAGAACGCAGGTTGCAATAAAGCGCGGCGTGATACCAGTCCACCTGTTCGACGGGCTTTTCCGGCCCTTTGACTTTCGAGGGATTCTTCTCCACGAGGCTTTCATAGGCTTTCTGGGTTACCTCATGGGTATCCATGCAGAAGGCACTGACCCGCACTTTATGCGCGGGTTTTTCATCCGCATCGCCGCTATCATCGCCCATGATGAACTCACCCGCTGGAAGTTGGACCATGGTCAGTCCGGAAGGTGTATTAATCAGCTTGGCAGTGGTCGCAGCTGGCTGGGAACTGCGGGCCGAATCCACAGCGGTTTGGGGCTTATCGCAACCGATAAAGAGCAGCGCGCTGAACACAACCGCGCCGCAGAGAATAAACGGGATGGGCTGGTAATTTAACAATGGCTTCATACTTTTAATGCCGGGGTGATTCATAGCTGGTGGGATTGCGCAGCATCTGCTGGGTGCGCCGACGGATTTCTTTGGCGATCGGAGCCAATCGCGGATCAGTTGCCATGGCCATGGAGGCTTGCTGGCGCAGAATCTTTACCGCCAGCCGACATTCGCCCACCAACTCGTCCTGGTTGCCGCCAATACCAACCAGGGCCGCCGTGGTTTTCTTGCACCGTTGCAACGCGTCCTCACCTTCGTAGTCCACCATGTTGGCGCGGAAATCACTCACCAGTTGGGTGGCAAATTCAGGCGTCTTGATGCCTTCCGTGCGCCGGGCTTTGCTGGTTTCGATCTTACGGATGGTCGCCTGCATGCCTGCGAGGGTTTCCGCCAGGGTCGGCTGCGCCTGCTTTTGCGTTTCCAGGTATTGATCCAGGCTGCTCCCGAACGCAACGTACTCCTCAATCCGCCCGCGAATATGCCGCACAAAGGCGATCACTTCGTCGAGCGTTCTGAGAAGTTCCTCGCGTTTTTCCTTTTGCTCTTTCTTGCCGTAGATGTTGTCCAGGATCGTCCGGGAAGCGCAGGTGGGACGGCCCTGATAGGTTTTCTTCTGACCTTCAATATCGAGCACATATTCGCACGGGCCGATGCCCAGGGTCGCGCGCATGATGTCCACAATGGTGAACTCGGTGAGGGGTGTTGAGTCCAGGCGCGTGATGGGATACACGAGGGCGGGTCCCTCAAACCGGACCACTTTGGCGAGCGGTTGCAGGTAGCCTTCGCCGTCTTTATCCACCCAGCAAGGATAGTGGAAAGATCCCAGCACCGTGGTCCAGCGTTTGCGATTGTCTTTGAGCCAATCCACATTGCCGAATGACTCCGGCTGCCCGTACCAGCCGTGTTTGATATACTCACCGCTGGGCTTTTGGGTCAGCATTTCCCAGCTATCAATGAGCTGGTCATCCCGCTGCCAATCCACCCGCCAATGCGCGGCGTAGGGCGCTTTCCAATTCAGATGCAGGATCTGGTTGGTTTCGCTGCTGGCAATGTCCCGCATGTGCCAGATGCCGGGCGCACTGAGAATCGCGACGCTGACTTTCCCATCCTTGCCGTAACGAATGTCCGATCCGGTGATCATCCGCGAAGCGCCTTCGCCCGACATGGAAATCCGGCAGTCTTCCTGCCCAGGATACCACACCGCCATGACAATGGCGTTCCCTTGCCCCACCATGTGGAGCAGGAAATTTTCGCTGGGCAGCTCGGTCTCCGCCACCTTGATCCGCGTGGCATCCACCACCATGTCGTCCGCAAAGAAATCCGGCAGCACCGCGAAACGGCACGGTGCCAGTACGCGCAGCCCAGCCACCACAGAACGAGGTTGCGTCTGGATAAAAACCTGTCCCACTCTCAGCTCGTACCCGATCACCAGCGATTCCCCGTTGGCGCTTTTGAAAGTGGCATCGAGAGAAACCGTGCCGGGATTGTTTTCCACAATCTTGACCGCACTAAAAGACTGGGCCAGGGCATTCCCTGTGGCCACCAGTTCCGCCCGCAGAATGGCACCGGCAGTGGCCAACGAATACACCTCCGCTCCCCTGCCCTTTTTGCGCAGCACCAGGGCCAGCCGACCGTTGGAGACCACCACGTCGCCTTTGAATTTATGTTGGGTTTTGTCCTCCGGCAGTGCCGTCCATTGGTCACGCCGGGAAACCACCTCCGGCGTCAAAGGTGCCGAAGCTGCTTGGCCGGTGTCAAAGATCTGGACCACAGGCATGGCTTCTTCCGTCGCGGCAAAGAGCCCGGGGAGGAAGCAAAAGCAGGCGAGAATAATTATCGGGCGCCTCAGCAATGGGTTCATAAACATGTTTCTCCAATCAGTGTCTGGCGCCTTCGTGGCCGGCGGGATTGCGCAGCACGACCTGGGAACGCTGGCGAATTTCGCGGGCAATCTCCGCCATGCGCGGATCCGTCGCCATCAGCAAACCGGCTCGCTGCCGGAGCATTTTAATCACCCATCGTCCCTCGCCCACCAGTTCATCCTGGTTGCCGCCAACATCCACCCAGGCTTCAGTAAACTTTTTGCATTTGGCCAATGCATCATCGCCTTCATAATCCAAAACCGTCTGGCGAAAATCGGTGATCATGGCTGCCACGTGATCCGGCGTTTTAATATGATCCCGGCGGGCGGCCACCTTGGTGTCAATCAGCCGCGCGATGTTTTCCAATTCCTCCAACCGCCCGGACAAGTCCGGATGCGCCTGTTTTTGCGCGGCGAGGTAGGTCAGCATTTCATGGCCGAAAGAAACATAATTTTCAATGCGTCCCCGGATGTGCCGGACAAAGGTCATCAGCTCCACCAGGGTTCTTTCAATATCCGCGCGCCGCTGTTTCTGCTGCTGCTTGGCGTAAATCGGATTCAGCGTGTCCCGCACCGAGCAAGTCGCCCGCCCTTGGTATTGCGAGCGCTGCCCTTCCACATCCAACACATATTCGCAAGGGCCAACCCCCAGCGTGTTGCGGACGATATCCACAATGGTAAACGTATCCAGCGCCGTGGCCGGTGTGCGATTGATCGGATAGATGATGGCTGGGCCCTGGAACCGCAGCGCCTCGGACCGCAGCGGCTGCAGATACCCCTGCCCTTCCTTATCCACCCAGCAAGGGTATTTGAAACTGCCCAGCACCGTAGTCCAGCGTTTGCGATCAACCGGGAAGGTTTCCGGGCCGCCGTAAGGACCGTACCGCATGAAGCCGCCATCGCGTTTCTCCGTGAGCATTTCCCAGCTATCAGTCAGATTCTCCACCCGCCGCCAATCCGTCCGCCATTGCGCGGGAAACGGCGCTTTCCAATCCAGCCGAATGATTTTGTTGGTGTCCTCGCGTGAAATATTCTGGTGATGCCAAATCCCCGGCGCGGCCAGAACGGCCACCCAGATTTTGGCATCCTTGCCATAACGAAGCTCCGAAGCGCCAATCATCCGCTGTTCGCCTTCGCCCGCCAGGTTGATCCGGATATCCTCTTCACTGGTTTTCAATACGGTCATCACGATGGCATCCCCGCCCGGGAGCAGGTGCAGGAAGAAGTTATCACTGGGCAATTCTGCCTGTACTACGGACGGGGACACCGGCGAGGACGCCGGTGCTACAAGCGCATCGGTGGCATCCACTACGATGTCATCGGCAAAAAAATCCGGCATCACCGCAAAGCGGCAGGGGGCCTCCATCCGCAAACCCGTGGCTCCGCTGCGGGCCTCGGTGAGCACCACCGGTTGGCCGACTCTTAACTCGTAACGCACCGTCAGCGCCTTCCCATCGGTCGCCGTGAAAGCCGCCTCCACCGAGGCCACGCCTGGATTATTTTCCGTGATCTTGTATGAGGCCAGCGCGGCTCCTTGCGTGCCCGCCAAAGGTGCCAGCCGGCTGCGCATCACCGGCAGATCATTGCCCAGCGAATAAAGCTCCGCACCATTTGCGCCCTTGCGCAACACCAGCGCGATGCGATCATTCATGAACACTACATCGCCCTTGAACGGATGCGTCAGGTTATCCTCGGGCACTTCCACCCAGCCGGTTTTGGCTTTCAAGACTTCGCCGGGCAACGACTTAGCTTGCAGCTTGCCGGTGTCAAGGATGCGCACCCCAACCGTGGCCAGTTCCTCCCGGACCATTTGCTTGTGCGGCACGTAGTCGCCCTCATAAAGCCGGAACATATCGGCCTTGAACTGTGCGCGCGGTTGCGTGCAACTGATGTATGCGAACCAGCCCTGGTGAAAATCCTTCTTGACCGTGAAGGTGACATGAATTTCCTGCCAGGCACTGGTGAGTTTGATTTTTTCGAGCGCGGCGGCGCGATCATACGGCTGGGCATGACGCTCG
Source organism: Verrucomicrobiota bacterium (assembly GCA_037139415.1). Taxonomy (NCBI): domain Bacteria; kingdom Pseudomonadati; phylum Verrucomicrobiota; species Verrucomicrobiota bacterium. The sequence goes on from JBAXGN010000129.1 coordinate 20,707, forward strand.
ATCTGGAGCGCCACTTCGACCGGCTCACTCACGCTCCGGGCAAACACGGCGAAGGTATAAGTTTTCCCCTGCTCACCGGCCGGCATGTTCTGGCCGAATTGCACGCCCCACTCCTCGACCGCGCCAAGGGTCAACAACGCGCTGTACCGGCCATCGGCGGCATCCTTGTCATCCAAGGCGAACTGGCACTCGGTCTTGCCCGCCTTATCCATTTGCCAGGAATCCCGCCCCAATTCAAAACTCGGATTGGCAAAGAAGTTCTTGGGCTGTGCTCCGAACACCGGGATCGCCAGCAATCCGGCGACGAAGACCACCATCGTCGAATGGAGAAGTGTTGTTTTCATTTGGTATTTAATATTTGTTCTGTCAGGCGTTGTATTTCCTGCGTTAGCGGGTCAGCGGGTGACGCATCATCCGTAACTCCCCTGCCCTCCTGTCTTAGCCGCCGGACCGCCATCCGGCAACGGGCGAGCGCACCATCCTGAATGGCGCCGATGGCGCGCAACTCCGCCCCCAACCGTTTGCAGTCAGCCACGGAATTCTCCTTGCCGATCAGCGCCGAAACCGCAGCCGCACATTGGCGGGCCTGTTCCGACGTCGCCACCGGCGCCCGGCCAGCGGCAATGAAGCGATCCAGATCATTGAGGATGGCAGGATACCCCGAAGCGTCGGCCCCGGTGCCCAGCCGTTTCCGTAACTGCCCGGCAAATTCCGCGTAACCCTCAATCCGGCCGCGCGCCTCCCCCACATGCCGCACCATGACCTCCAGCCGCTCCCGGATGTCATCCGCCACTTTCCGGTCCTTCTTCTGTTCAAATTGCTTCTCCACCCAGTTCATCACGCTATTCGGCGTGGGGTCCCCCTGCGCGGCCATGCCTTCGCAGGCCAGGATGTATTGGCAAGGCCCCACTCCCAGGGTGTTGCGCATGATATCCGTGGGGCATACGGTCGTGAGCGGAGTGGCCGCACTGCGATCAAGAGGATATATGAGGAACGGCTTCGCCGCCGCGCCTTGGAGTTGCGCCGGTCCCGGTTCGCGCTCCAGTTCCCAGGAATCGGACACGCCTTGGGCACTGATCCGGTTGCCGCGCCATTTGGCCGGGAACGGTGGCTTCCAATCCGGTTTGAGCGGCGGTTGCACCGTCTGCCAGATGCCGGGGGATTCCAGAAACGCGCACCAGATGCTTTTATCCTTAAGGCAACGAATGCGGTGAACGCTCGCGCCCCCCTGTCCGGACTTGCCCACCTTCGTAGAACCGGCGTCCCCACCTGCCAGCACCCAGGCTTCCTGCGCGCGCGATTGCCAGACGGTCATCACCATTGCCTGGCCATCCTCCAACAGATTCAGCATCAAGTTTTCCGCCGGCAACGCCAGGTTGCGGGACACTGGCAGCTCATACACCAGATCGTCGCCAAAATAATCCGGCACGACCACATATCGAGTTTGGGTCCGCACCTCCACGAATCCGGCACTGTCAGTCGCCCGGATTTCCAGGATCGCCTCCCCCGTCGTAAGCCGGAAGCGAATGGGACTTGCCCCGCCCTCCTGATACGACGCGTCCAACATGACGCCACCCGAAGTGTTTTCGAGGATCTTAAGCGCAGCCGTCTGGCCGCGTAGAACCGGCGTCCCAGCCGGTTTCCCTCCGCCTCGCAGCCCACCAGCCGCATATCCCAGCGTGGCGCGATATTGCAGGCCGCTGGCGGTTTTGGAAAAAACTTCGGGGCCCAAGGCGTCTTTCCCGAAAAACACCGCCAGCTTGTCATTCACCAACACCGCATCGCCCGTGAACGTGTGATTCGTCTGCTCTTCCGGAACCAGCTTCCACGTGGCCGCGGCGTCCCGACGCTGTCCGCCCGTATCATACAACCGCGTCAATGGCGCGTCCTCCTGCCCCCAGGCGGTCAGGACGGCCAAACCCATCATGAACAATGCGGCTTTCATCGCCAATCCGGGTACATATCCGAGCCACCCTCCGTCAACTTCTGCGGCGTGCCGCCGGTCGCCGGAATGAGGTACAGTTCCCAGGGTCCCTGTTCGGAAACTCCCTGGCAAAACACCAGCGCCTTGCCGTCCGGGCTGTACCGGGCATAACGCTGCACGCCGCCGAAATACGTGAGCGTCCGATTCTTCGTGCCATCCGGGTTGATCGCGCAAATATGCGTCTCCGTTTCATACACAATCCGCGTGCCATCCGGCGACCAATGCGGTTCACACGCGCCCTGCTGATCATAAACCTTCACCGGCTTGCCCCCGGCGACGGCGACGGTGAAGACGCCGTTCCCCGCCGCCCAGCGCGCGGCGAACGCAATGGTCTTCCCGTCCAGACTCCAGGCCGGCCCCGAGCAATGCGGCCAATCTTCCGGGGTGAGGATCTTCTCGCTGCCCGTGGCGAGTTCACGAATCACGATGCGCTCACTGCGCCGCAAGGCAATCCGCCCGCCCTCCGGCGACCACTCCGCCTGATCCCCATCGCAAATCCGCTCCGGCTGCGTGCCATCCGCCGCCATGCGCCACACCCCGGCCTTGCCGCCGCGCGTGGACGTGAACAGGATCGCCTTGCCATCGGGACTCCACATCGGATCCACGTCCTGATCCTCCGACTCCGGTTTCCCCAGCAGCCTCAAATCCGCCCCATCGGCATTCACGCGCCAGATGCGCCACGCCCCCGAGCGATTGCTGGAGAACAGGATTTTACCCGACCGCACCTCCGCCGCCGGAAGGGCCAGGCAACTGCCCAGCAATGCCACCCATAATAGACTGCGAAGGCCGCAGAGCGTGGCCCATGGCTGCCCGCCAAAATGAAACCGCGCGCGGAACGGTCGCCCCTGGCGGCTGGTATCCAAGGCATCGGCATGGGACAAAGCGGAGAACATATATGCGCCGCATAATCCGCTTCCCACTTGAGTCTGTCAAAAATATTATGGCAGGCAATAAAGACCAAAGTCGGGACGGAAATGTTTTGGTCGAGTAGGACTGAGGCGCACGCAACCTTGCGGTCCATGTTTCCTCAGT